>NZ_JBKORL010000003.1:0-51934 GCF_047314525.1 Shewanella sp. BJSY2023SW007
AGAAGGCACAGTGCTCTGGGCTATATCAGTCCAGAAAACTACGAACTAAAGAGTGTTGCTTAGTAGCGTGTCCTGTATTAGCGGTGCGGATCAAACTGCATGGTCGTTCCGAACCGCCTTTTGCGCCTTGGCGATATCTTCCAATACGCTGCTGGCCGGGCTGATAATCCTGCTGGCCCGTTTCTTGGTCACAACAAGAAACATCAGGATCACCCCAAAGACGCTGCCAACCAGCGCCGCAAGCAGGACAAGAGACATCTCCAACATGCCATCCAAACTGACCCGGCTATGCATATAACCGGCTATTTCGGCCAGCTTATCTTTGGGAAGGGCGTCGAGATAACGCAGTGGCAGTGATTGCAATAAGGCCCGGACATGCTCGTCTTTTAACAGCAAGATCAGCATTTCCATCGCCTCACCTGTGGCCTTCAAGCCATTTTCACTGCGGGCACGCCATTGGGCCAGTTTGCTCTCCAGAGCATCGACATCGCCAGTCATTATCGCCTCGAGCAACAAAGAAAGACTGATATCTGCTTCCTCGAGGAATGCCATCAAGCCGCTGAAATCCAGCAAATCGTCCATAACGCTGGCCGTACCCTGACGCAGCCCCTGCTTGTAAGCCAGGCCGGTCTGCAAGACTTGCTGCCAGATTTGCTGCTGGTTGAACTGCTCTCGCTGAGCCGTTAGCTCCGCCAGCTGTGCATCCACTTTTTGCCTGAAGCTGTCACTGATTTGCTGAACATCCGCCTGAGCGGCCAACTGTTCGCTTTTCTTGGCCATTTCCGCTGCCGCAGTGTCCAGCGACGCCGCCAACTGACGGTAGAGGCTGGGTAACCTTTGCTCTGCACTTTGGCGCTCAGCCTCATCGCCGAAGATCACTGTGGCTTCCCCGTTGGGGCAATCTTCCAGGCAGGCCCAGCCCTTGGCATTCAATACCCCGCTCTTTTGCGAACCATCACTGAATTCGACTCTATAGGGCACCTTGCCTGCCGCCGTCTCCTCTTTGTCATCGTAAACCAGTTCCAACTCCAACCTGCGTCTGGCCTGAGCGAACTTGGGGCTGATTTTGGCCGTTGGCGCCGTGGTGGGCGCAATCTGAGTCAGGCTGGGATCCGGGCTGTAAACAGGTTCGATGGCCGGGGCCAGGCTGCCGGTGGATGTCTTAAAGTGAGCACTGCTGCCTGCAGAGGCAAAACGCTTTTGGATCTGATTAACGGCGTGAGGGGAAATACCTTCTTGAATGTTGGTAACCCACTCGCCTGATTGATAACGAAATAGTGGCAAGATTGGAGTATCACTGAGGATCACTCTGCTGCCATCGGCCAGTTCCCGCTTGAGCTGCTCGAGCGAGCGCCCGGACGGCGCCAAAGATACCAGCTGTTCATTGCTCAAGCTTTGCCAGTTGGCCTCAATCTGCCCGGCATCGCTGAGATGCAACTCAGCCATGCTGACTACGCGGATTACGCCCATCTACGACTCTCCCTGTCTGCCCCAAGGTAATTAGGTTACCCCTTGGTAAAACTCCTTGTTTCCTGTGGCGCTTTTTTGAGCGCGCCTGGATGGTACTGCAAGTTTTTACAAAAGCAGCTCAGAAATATCTGAAACTTTGGCTTTTTCCGATATTTTTCGCGTCGTTAGCCGTAAAACTATACTTTTGAGGGGAGTCTTTCATTCGAAATGATGGCCTACTTTTACCCCCAGGTGCCAGCTCACAGCAAAGTGTTGCTGCTATAGCCTGAGGCCGGGGTTCTGGGCTATCATCTGGCCCCATAAATTCAGCGTATTCCAAAGCAGTATTCATGATCACCATTTCCGATGCCCAGTTGATCCGTGGCACCAAGACCTTGCTTGACGAGGCCTCATTGACTATTTATCCCGGCCACAAGGTGGGATTAGTCGGCGCCAACGGTACGGGCAAGTCCTCATTGCTGGCCCTGATTTTAGGGCAACTACACCTGGACAAAGGCGAGATCAGCGTGCCATCCCAGTGGCGCATTGCAACTGTCGCCCAGGAAACCCCGGCGCTGGAGGTATCGGCACTGGAATATGTGCTCGATGGCGATCGAGAGTTTCGCGAGCTCGAAACCCAGTTGGCCAAGGCTGAAGCCGAGGATAATGGCCACAGGATAGCCGAACTGCACGGCAAGCTTGATGCCGTAGGCGGCTACAGCATACGCGCCCGTGCCGGTACCCTGCTGGCAGGTCTTGGCTTTACCGAGGCCCAGCAGAGCCATCCGGTGAAGAGCTTCTCCGGCGGCTGGCGGATGCGTCTCAATCTGGCGCAGGCACTGCTGTGTCGCTCGGAATTATTGCTGCTCGATGAACCCACCAACCACCTGGATCTGGATACCATGTACTGGCTGGAGGGTTGGATTAAATCCTATCAGGGTACGCTGGTGCTGATCAGCCACGACCGTGACTTTATCGATGCCATAGTGGACGAAATCGTCCATGTGGAACACCAGAAACTCAACTTCTACAAGGGTAACTACAGCGCCTTTGAACACACTCGCGCCGAGCGTATGGCCCAGCAACAGGTGGCCTATGAGCGCCAGCAGCGAGAGCGGGCGCACATGCAGTCTTTTGTGGATCGCTTCCGTTACAAGGCCAGTAAGGCCAAACAGGCCCAAAGCCGCCTGAAGGCACTGGAAAGGATGACTGAGTTGATGCCTTCCAAGGCCGACAGCCCTTTCTATATGGAGTTTCGCGAGCCGGATGCGCTGCCCAACCCCTTGGTGAAGATGGAAGATGTGTCGGTCGGCTACGGCGACAAGGCTATTCTCAACAAGGTGCATCTCAATCTGGTACCCGGCGCCCGCATCGGTTTGCTGGGGCGCAACGGTGCCGGTAAGTCCACCCTGATTAAGTTGCTGTCTGAGCAGCTCTCGCCCATGCGCGGCCTGTACGAGCCCAATCCCGGGCTCAATATCGGCTACTTTGCCCAGCATCAGATAGAGTTTCTGCAGCTGGATGATACCCCGCTGCAGCATCTGCAGCGCCTGGCACCCAATGCCCGCGAACAGGAGTTGAGAGACTTCCTCGGTGGTTTTGGGTTCCAGGGAGATATGGCACTGGCCCAAGTGCGTCCCTTCTCCGGTGGTGAAAAGGCCCGTCTGGTATTGGCGCTGCTGGTTTGGCAACGCCCCAATCTATTGCTGCTTGATGAGCCCACCAACCATCTGGATCTGGAGATGCGCCACGCCCTGACCGTAGCGCTGCAGGGCTTTGAAGGCGCCATGGTGATAGTTTCCCACGACCGTCACCTGCTGAGACTCACCTGCAACGACTATTATCTGGTCGACGGCGGCGAAGTGCGGATGTTCGATGGCGATCTGGATGACTATCACCAGTGGTTGCTGGATGCCGCCAAGGCCGCAACGGCGAGTGTGTCCCAGGTTGACGAAGCCTCACCGGCCCAGGACAAGAAGCTGCAAAAGCGCCTGGAAGCTGAATTGAGACAAAAACTATCACCACTGAAGAAACGCCAGGCCAAACTGGAAGCCGAGCAGAGCCAGGCTACCGACAGATTGGCGGAGCTGGAAAATCTGCTGGCGGATACTTCTCTCTACGAGGCCGAGCAAAAGCCCAGACTGACGGAGATCCTCGCCGAGCGCACCCAACTTTCGCAGGCGCTGGAAGAGAGTGAAATGAACTGGTTGGAACTTCAGGAAGAGATAGACACCATCGAAGCCGAGTCAGGCCTTTGAGCCGGGGAAACCCGGGTGTTGAGATTGCAAGCAAGGAGAAAAGCGTGCCACATACGAGTCTGTTTACCTCTAGTCTTTGGCAGGAATGTGAAACACTTTACCCGGCGCTGGAAAGCCTGCTGATAAAACTGCAGGACGAACACGGCCTGATAGTCAACCTCTTGCTGCTGGCGCTGACTCTGGACAACAAAGGCGTTAGCCTCAACCAGGGATCATGGTCCCAGCTCCACAGCGAAGTTGAGCAGTGGGAAAGCGGCATTCTGCGCCCCTATCGGCGGCTGAGACGCTTGGCCAAACCCAACCTGGGACAAGCCGAGTACCAACAGATGTTGGATGTCGAGCTGATGATGGAACGCAGAGGGCAGCAGCTGATATTGCACAAACTCAATGGCCTGCCTCGCAGCGTCACTGAAGACAAGCAACACAATCTCAGTACCTATCTGGCACAGTTCAACCTCAGCCCTCAGCAACATCCTGCACTGCTGGCTCAGGCTTGAGCCTCCGGGCCAGTAAGCTGGCGTTGCGCGCAGTCAAACCATAGATACTCAGCTGTGGATTGGCTCCCAAACTGCTGGGGAATACAGAGCCATCCATCACCGACAGATTGCTGTAGTAATGCGCCTGGCCTTCGCTGTTCACCCAGGATAACTGCCTGTCTTCCCCCATGGCGCAGCCGCCCATCACATGCGCCGAAGCCACTATGGTCTTCAGTGGCGCCAGCGGCATGTCGGCAATAACCTGTTTGGCCTCTTGCCAGGAGGACAAAATTCCGGCGCCCTCATTGATGGGCATAACCTGCTCGGCGCCTGCGGCAAACTGCAGCTCGGCCATGCTGGCAAAGGCCCGTCTGGCGGCGGCAAACAAGGCCGGCGTCAGAGGGTAATCCAGGGCAGTGCCTTTATCTGTCAGCAATACCTGGCCACCGGGCAATTCCGGCGAAAAGCCATCCCGGATCAGGGCTATGGTGACCTGCAGATGATTGAACCAGGACATCAGCTCGGCATGCTGTGGCCCATACCCCAGGGTTTTGGAGGCGATAAGCACAGGATGCACCGGCGGTACCTCCAGCTTATATCCTGGTTGACCAGTGGCACCATCTTGCCAAACAAACTGATCCGAATATATCGACTGCGGTGCCCCGGAGTGGGCATTGATTGCCTCCCGAAAGCGAGCGCCACTGAGCACGGTTGGGTGTAAACAGGTCTGCTTGCCGAGGCGCTGATAGGGATCTGTCATTTGTGAACGCAGCAGTAATGCCGGAGTGTGGATTGCCCCGGCCGCCACCACATAATGACGGGCGCGGATCATCAATTTGACTCCAGTGGGCTTGTTATAGCCATCGAGCGCCTCGGCTCTGAGGGCAAAAACCCGCTCACCATGATGCTCGAAGCGCTCGGCGCGAACATGGCTGTATAACTCTGCTCCGGCATTCAGGGCAGCAGGTATTGTGGTGACCAGCATGGATTGCTTGGCATTAACCGGGCAGCCCATGCCGCAGTACCCCGTGTTCCAGCAGCCCAGCACATTGCGTTTGATAACTGTGTAGTCCCAGCCAAGCTCGACACAGCCATCCCTGAGGGCCTGGTTGTTGCGGTTGGGATCTATCGGCCAACGACTGATATTGAGCCTTTGCTCCATCTTGTCGAACCAGGGGTTCAACTCGCTGCGGGACAAACCTTTAACCCCAAGGCTTTGCCAATAATCCAAGGTGGCTTTGGGGGTGCGAATCGAAGTGGTCCAGTTGACTGTGGTGGAGCCGCCGACCGACTTGCCCTGGAAAATACCTATTCCCTTATCCAGGGTCTTCATGGCCGCCGCTTGCTGGTAGAGTTCTGGATAGGCGCGGCGCTCCTCCATGACAAAGTCAGAGGATGACTTGAGCGGCCCGGCCTCCAACAGCAAGACTCTGAGCCCAGCCTGAGTCAATATTTCAGCCGCCGTGCCACCGCCGGCACCTGTGCCTATGATGACAACATCCGTCTCCAGTTCAAGATCCTCGGTCAAAGAGGCTCCATCTGTATGTTTCCAACCTGCGGCCAGCCCGGCCAAAATGGGATCAGCTATCGGCAAATGTGTCTCCAGTCGGGTATCAGAGTGCCAGTTTTGGCTTGTTATAGTTAAGTCTGTCCCAATGCTCAGGGCAGGCATAATAGCTTGCCATCAACAACTCTCTGAGACCGAGATAGGCTTGTTGCAGCAGCGCCATCCAAGAGCTGCGCCAGGATTCCAGCATCTCGACCAATTCGTTGGGGCTGCGCAACATCAGAGGAGTCATGCTGCCGCTCAGCAAGAGTAAGCCAAAGCGGTTTTCCAGCATGTCGAGCAGCTGTTCCAGCTCCTGACGCTGGGCCTTAGGTAGCCATTTCAAAGTTTGATTGACCGCATCCAGAGTGCGATTGATGGCATCAACTCTATGCTTGCTAATCTCCGGCAATGCGCCTTCCAGCAACACAGGGATCAAGGCGCCGAGCAGAAGGTCATGGGGTTTTTCGTGCTCACTCAGGTTGGCGATCTCCTCATCCACATAAAGGCTGACACCTAACGCCAGTGCCGTTGTTCCTCCCAAAGTCCAGAGTAGAAACTGCCGTCTTTGCATGCCTGTCCTCCTGTCATTTCCCTGCACTGGGCTGTGCTGACATCTGTGTTACAATTCGGCCGATAACCAATTAACCACAGCAAAGCGCCCACGGCAATAGGCCATTTTGCATGCGAGATATCATGAGCAGCAGTTTTCGTCCGCCCTGGTGGGCCAGAAGCCCCCATTTTCAAACTATCATTCCCGTGCTGACCAAGGTGGCTGGGCTGCCGCTGCGGCGTGAGCGTCTGGAGCTGGAAGATGGCGACTTTATCGACCTCGACTGGCTCAAAGCGCCTATCCCGGGTAAGCCCTTGTTGGTAATACTGCACGGGCTGGAGGGCAGCGCCGACTCCCACTATATCCGCCGCCTGCTGCGCGAGTGTCAGAAGCAGGAGCTGGCAGCCGTAGTGCACCATCACAGAGGCTGCTCGGGTGAAGACAATCGCCTGGCGCGCAGTTACCACAGCGGTGATACGGCCGATATCAGCCATAGCCTGCAAACCCTGAAGCAGCGCTATCCCCATTCGCCTCTGCTGGCGGTAGGTTACAGTCTAGGCGGCAATGTACTGGCCAAGTACCAGGGAGAATTTGCAGAGAAAAGCCTGCTCAGCCGCGCCGCCGTGGTATCGGCACCGCTGGCGCTGGCATCCTGTGCCAAGCGGTTGGAGAAAGGCTTCTCCAAGGTTTATCAAAGTTATCTTATCCGCCAACTGCAGCAAAAAATGCTGCTAAAACTCGAGCGGGGCAATAGTCAGTTGCCGCTGAATGGCGAAGCCATCAAACGGCTGAACACCTTTTATGATTTTGACCATCAGGTGACGGCACCGCTGCACGGCTTCAACTGTGTCGATGACTATTATCAAAAGGCCAGCGCCTTGCCTTTATTGGGTAAGATAGCCAAGCCGACCCTGATAATTCATGCAGCAGACGACCCTTTTATGACTGACGCCGTTATCCCATCATTGGCACATCTGCCCGCCTGCGTCGAATATGAGCTGCATGCCAATGGCGGCCATGTGGGCTTTATCGAGGGCGGCACACCGTGGCAGCCACGCTATTATCTGGAGCAGCGTTTGCTGCGTTATCTAACGGAGTCAACTCATGCTGATACCCTATGAATCCCTGCTGCAACTGCCCAAGGAAACCCTGGATAACCTGATTAAAGAATTCCTGCTCTCCCAGGTGGAAGACGGCAGTTTTGATGCCCTGGGTGACAAAGCGCTGGAACAGGCCATCGGCAAGTGCCGCTTGGCGCTGAAGGAAGGGCATTTACTGGTAGAATTCAGCGAAGATGACGAGTCTGTTGCCATCCGCTCCCGCGAGGAGATCATGCGCCGAACTCCACTTGCCCATGATTGACCCGTCCCCCTGCATTCCTTTATAAGTAGTTAACTAAAGGTTAACGGGCCAGACAACCACAGCGTCGGCCTGCGCCCAAGTTTTTTAAAACAGGTAGGAAAAATGTCTGCAAAACATCCAATTATCGCAGTGACAGGTTCATCGGGTGCCGGAACCACGACTACCACAACCGCCTTCAGTCACATCTTCAGACAACTGGGGATCAACGCGGCCATGGTGGAAGGGGATAGCTTTCACCACTATACCCGCGCCGAAATGGAAGTGATGATCCGCAAGGCCAAGGCCGAGAACCGCAACATCAGCTATTTTGGCCCGGAAGCCAATGACTTTGCCCGTCTGGAAAAGTGTTTTGCCGACTATGCCGGCACGGGACAAGGGGAAACCCGCTCCTACCTGCATACCTTCGATGAAGCCGTGCCTTACAACCAGATGCCGGGTACCTTTACTCAGTGGCGACCGCTGCCGGAAGACACGGATATGCTCTACTACGAGGGGCTGCACGGCGGTGTAGTAACCGGCGAAAGCAATGTTGCCCAGCACGTGGATCTCTTGATTGGCATGGTACCCATAGTCAACCTGGAGTGGATCCAGAAGATTATCCGCGATACCTCTGAGCGCGGCCATACCCGTGAAAAAGTGATGGGCTCAATCGTGCGTTCGATGGACGACTATATCAATCACATGACGCCGCAATTCTCCCGCACTCATATCAATTTTCAGCGGGTCCCTACGGTAGATACCTCCAACCCCTTCAGCGCCAAGGATATTCCCAGCCTGGACGAAAGCTTTGTGGTGATCCGCTTTCGCGGTATCAACAATGTCGACTTTCCTTACTATTTGAAGATGATCCAGGGAGCTTTTATGTCCAGGGTTAATACCCTGGTCGTGCCGGGTGGCAAGATGTCACTGGCGATGGAGCTTATTCTGACACCGCTTATCAAAGACCTGATGGATAAGCGCCAAGCCCTGCTGGAGCAGGATATTGAATAGGCTGGATGCAGATAAATTTTGGCTTCAGACTCGATTAAGTTTGATTTAAGTCTAAAGGGGTAAATTACAGTCATCGGGATTTCAGGCGAAATACTGATGGTTGACATACTCTTGGGGATAGATTCCCCCATCTTGATCTGTTTGTTCCCTCGAGTATGTCAACAACCTACCCTATTTTAGATGCCCATAATGGGCATTTTTTATTGCCCGAATTCTTGCTCTCCATGCAAGCGTCAGTCTCTTCCTCTGACGCAAACACAATCAACCACAGCTAAAACTTCAACCAAAACCCCAGCGTTCGGCAAAGGAATTATCCGTATCGGCTTGAAGCATTCACAATGGGCGTTATTCCATCAAGGGCACCACTTCACGGTAAGGCTTGTGACTGCGATAACTCTCCAGCCGCTGCCGGAATTCAAGCGCCTTACTAAGATCCTGCGACTGCTCCAGCGCTGCAATGGCCTGCTGCTGAGTCGCCACTGCGGCAGTAAAATTCCCTAATTCGGCGTAAGCAGCCGCCAAGTTATCGAGATTGGTGGGGTCCTGATTGTTGTCTTCCAGTAGTTGCTTGGCAAGCGCCAACGCCCGACCACCATCGCGGTACTTGGCTTCGGGGCAAGTGGCCAGGATCCAGGCGGCATTACCAAGAGAGATGTCATCACCGGCCGAGCTGAAAAACGCCACAGCCTTGCCGCAATGGCGGTTAACCCCTTCCCCACCTGAAGCATAGAGGAAACCCAGTCTGAACTTGGCCCAATGGTTGCCCTGCTCCGCCAACGGCAGATACCAACGCTCGGCCAGCGCCAAGTCCCGCTGCATCAACTTGCCTTCAAATGCCAGGTCTGCCAAGGTTTGCTGCGCCTTGGTTTCGCCCCCGTCGGCAGCCTTGGTCAACCAGGCAAGGCCGGCAATTTTGTCCTCGACGACGAAACGGCCGGAGAGGTACATCAAACCAAGCAGGTACTGAGCCTCCACTTCACCATTGGCGGCATTGAGCTGAATATAGGCCAGTTTGCTGGCGGCAATTTCCTTGCTTGGCTGGGGAATGGCAAAGGCCTGTAACTGTCCGCTGAACAGACTCAAGGCCAACATGGCAGCCGCTGCAATTAAGGGAGATTTCACTCTGATACCCTTTGATAATCTACGCATACAGACTCATAAATTAGCCCGAACCCGGCGTAAAAGTCGAGGTCAATCCAACAATAAAATGCTAATAATAGCCCTCAATGAGCTTGGCGAATTGTGAGCAAGGCAGAGAAGATGTGATTTAACCTACAGACTCGAGCGAATCCGGAGGCTTTTAATCTGAATTGGTTGACATGTATCACTAAAGTATCAGAATGATAACCAAGATTAGCGATTTAATTGCGTTGATTCACTCAGTCTAAACTAAGACCTGGTTCAAAGTTTACTCTTTGATATTGACGTAAAATCCTTATTTAGAATATCCTTACTTTCGTTTTAATCAATCGAGGAACATAGGCATGGCTCTGATTGGTAAGCCAAAACCAGATCCGACTTTGGAGTGGTTTTTATCACACTGTCACATTCATAAGTATCCAGCCAAAAGCACTCTGATCCATGCTGGTGAAGATTCAGACACCCTGTATTACATAGTTAAAGGGTCTGTTGCCGTATTGATTAAAGATGAAGAAGGTAAGGAAATGATCCTCTCTTATCTGAATCAGGGCGACTTTATCGGTGAACTGGGTCTGTTCGAAGAGCAAGCCGAGCGTACCGCTTGGGTTCGCGCCAAGCAAGCCTGTGAAATTGCTGAAATCTCTTACAAGAAGTTCAAGCAACTGATCCAGGTTAACCCAGAGATCCTGATGAAACTGGCCGCTCAGATGGCGCACCGTCTGCAAAGCACCAGTCAGAAAGTGGGCAACTTGGCCTTCCTCGACGTGGCAGGTCGCATCGCTCAAACTCTGTTGCATCTGGCCAAACAGCCTGATGCCATGACCCACCCAGACGGTATGCAGATCAAGATCACCCGTCAGGAAATCGGTCAGATTGTTGGCTGTTCCCGCGAAACTGTGGGCCGCATCCTCAAGATGTTGGAAGAGCAGAACCTGATCCAGGCGCACGGTAAAACCATAGTGGTTTACGGTACCCGCTAAGCCAGCTTCAGCTTGATTTAAGCCTGATTCTATAGAGTGGCCAAGGTAATAACCTTGGCCACTTTTGTTTTTCAGGAGCATCAATTGAGAGGGCTATTTTTCGTTTGCTTTATTAGCCTGACTTTGAGTACTGCAAAGGCTGAAGTGGCAAGTCCCCACCTGGAACCCGATCACGATATCGCCAAGGAATTAGTGAAATCCGGGACGATTCTCTCCTTGGATGCCACTCTCTCTCAGCTACAATGGGTGTGCCATGGCAAATTGATTGACGCTCATCTCTATCAGAAAGAGGGTGAATGGCGTTATGATTTGCAGATAAAAGTCGAACATGGCCATATCGTCAGCCTGAGCCTGAATGCAGGCACAGGTTTATACGATGACCTAACCCCATTACCGAGCGAATGTCGTCCCAATGAAACTGCTACTCGTTGAAGATAACGCCCTGCTGGTTGAAGAACTGGCAAAACAATTAAAACAAGCAGGCTATGTCACGGATGTCACCGACAAAGCCATAGAAGCCGACTATCTGGTCAAAGAAACCCAGTATGACTGCATCATTCTCGATATCGGCCTGCCCGATGGCAACGGCTTGCAGTTGCTGGAAAAATGGCGTCAGCAGGGACTGACCACTCCTGTGATTATGCTGACAGCTCGCAGTCAGTGGCATGAAAAGGTCGAAGGCTTCAATGCAGGTGCCGATGACTACCTGGGTAAACCCTTTCACACCCAGGAACTGTTGGCCAGACTGCAGGCAATTATCCACCGTACCCATGGCCGTGCTACTGTGCCTGGCAAGCAATTGAACTTCGGCGGCGTCAGTCTGGATGAAGCCGAACAGGCGGTGACAGTCAATGGACAACATTTCGACCTGACCGCCATGGAGTTTCGCTTGCTGCGAATTTTCTTGATGTCGCCCAAGAAACTGCTTTCCAAGGCGCAGATCACAGATAAGCTGTACCAGTTTGACGATGAGAAAGAGAGCAATGTGGTCGAGGTCTATGTCACCCATCTGCGCAAGAAACTGGGTAAGACAGCGATAGAAACCCGTCGCGGCCAAGGTTATATCTTTCACGGCAGCCAATCCTGATGATGTCCATCCGCACCAAGCTGAGCCTGTGGCTGACAGCACTGGTGTTACTGAGTACCCTGATAGGCCTGGCGTTTATGGAGTCCATGCTGCGCCAGGCATTTCACGACTCTATCATCAACCGCTTGCAAGAAGATCTGGAACAGGTGGCACTGGCCACTCACCTCAATGACGGTGAGATCCTGATAGATCAGAGCCTGCTTTCCGGCTTCTACAAACCCGCCTATTCCGGACGCTACTACCAGCTCAATCTGCCGGATCGGGAGATCCGCTCCCGCTCCTTATGGGATCAACGCCTGGAAATAGTGCAGTTGGAGCCAGGGCAAACCCGCGCCTGGCAAACCAAAGGGCCACAAAATCACGACATTCAGTTGTTGTCATTGGGGCTGACCTCCAGTAGCAAGAAGATCAATGCCACTCTAACAGTGGCGCAGGATCTCAGTATAGGCCGCAAGGTATTTACCGAGGTTTATGGCACCAAACTGAGTGTCAACCTGGCCATGCTGCTGGCAATGATCCTGGGGATATTTCTGGTATTGCGGCAATCCTTCAAGCCGGTGAAGCAGATAAAACAGGCGCTGGCCAAACTCAGAGAGGGGGAGATCAACTCGTTGTCGCTGGAGACCATTCCCCCAGAAGTCAAACCCCTAGCCGAGACCTACAACGAGTTGCTCGAATACACGAGTAATCAAATTCAACGCAGCCGCAACAACCTTGGCAATCTCAGCCACGGTCTGAAGACGCCACTGGCAGTGATGCGCCAGCAGGTAGAAGCGCTGGGGCTGAAAGATCCCGATACCGCCAGGGCACTGGAGCAACAACTGGATCAGATCCACAAAATGATAGAGCGTAAACTGGCGGCGGCGCGAATAACCGGCGAGATGCTGCCGGCGGCGCAGCTGGTACTGCCAAGAGATCTGGAAAGCCTGTGCCAGACCTTGGATAAGGTACATAGATACAAGCAAATCAGTTGGCGCTTCGATATCAGTGATGGCATTCCCAGGCTGCCAATCCACAGAGAAGACGGCATGGAGCTGCTCGGTAACCTACTTGATAACGCCTATAAGTGGGCCTCTAGCCTGGTATTGGTAAGGGTATGGCAACATCAGGGGCAGGTATATGTCAGCGTCGAGGATGATGGCCCCGGGGTGGCAAAGGAAAACATGCAAACCCTCACCCGCCGCGGCAATCGCCTGGATGAAGAGATCAATGGTCATGGGCTGGGGTTATCGATAGTCAAGGATATTGCCGAGCAATATCAGTTGGATATCGACTTCGGCAAGAGCCCGGCACTGGGTGGACTCAAGGTTTCACTGACCTTTAAGGCCTGAAGGTTAACCTGGCCCCTCAAACAAAAATAGAGAACCCAGCCTAGGCTGGGTTCTCTGCTATCAAGCTGTCAGCCCTTGGCTCAATCAAGCACTGGCAGGTAGCTCAGAGCCAGGCGGTCACGGCTCAATTGACCATTGAGTATCTCACCCACAGTGCCGCCCTTGAGCTGCTGTGCCAGCAGTTCAGGAGAAGCCGAGGCGATAAACTGCTGCACTTCTTTGATGCGGGCAATCAGCGCCAGCGCCAACTTATTCTCGGCGGTCGCGGCATAGATTTTACCGTTCAGGGACACTTGGGCCTGCATATCCAGCCCAGGGGCAGCCTGATGAATACCAACATATTCACGCCATACCCTGGCCTTCTGCTCACCCTGATAGTCGCTGTCGACCGAGGCCAACACCACTTGTCTCAACATCATCTGCAGCAGGTTGCTCTTGCCTTTGGGCTGACCATTGACGGTATCAAAGCCGAAGAAGCGTGATACTGTGCGGTCATAATTGGGCAGAGGCTCTATGCTCTGGCTGGCAAAATCGCTGTAGTAAGGCAGATACGTTTCCAGCTCAGGGCTGCTGTTGCAGGCATCGGCAAACAAAGGCTTGCCATTGCTGACCAGATCCGGGCCATTACCCAGCGCCATGCGGCAAAGCATATCTTCGAACAGCTTGCCGGTTTGTGGCAGATCCACCAGCGCCTTGTGACCACGGCTGAAAGTCGATCTCGGCGTAGTTCGGCTCACCAAGGCTCGCACTGCCAGCAGTTTGTCCGGCCATACCCCAAGCACATCACGCTCGTTGACGTAAGGATGGTTGGGCGAGCCTTCAGGCGCCTTGATCCCGTTCAGCAAACGACCGGCGAAGGTAACATCGGCGCTCAGCATATCCCGGAACTCTTCCTTGATACCATAGTTGATAATCAGTTCCTTCAATGCCTCTGGAGAGTCGGCAAACCGGCTGATCACTTCACCCGGAGCAAACTTCATGGTCATATCGGCGCTCTTGAAGCGATACTGCTCCAACAACTTGGCAAAGTTGTACTGCTGTCTCAGGGCTGCCTGACCATCTTCGGTGCGGAAGGTGACATCTACCACGGCATCGTTCTCACCGGCAAGGCGCAGGAACAGGTCGGCCGCCTTGTTCATCGCCCTTTGGTTGGCACAATACCAGCTATCTTGGCCGGCTGCGGCTTTCACCTGACAGTCATTTGCGAAGAAATTTTCCGGCAAGTCAAAGATCCCCTCGAGGAAACTGACATCTTCAATAAACTGGCGGATCTCATCAAACTGACGCTTGCGGGCAATGGTGTAACCCAGGCTGTGGTCTTCATAAAGCGACTGACGGTTATGTCTCAGGTTACTGGTTTCATAGCTGTCCTGATATCTATCGATATAGAACTGGGCGATGTCATCCAGGTTCTGACCGGCATCACTGCGGTTACAGTTGCTGTTGAGCGACACATGTTCGTCAGTACAGAAGGCATAGCTGCGCAGCTTGTGGTCGCGGGCAATGTTGTAGAGCGCGCCGAAACGTGTCTCGCCCTGGAGCACTCCTTTTTGCAGCTCCTCACGACGCTTGGCATCTTCCGCTTTGAGGGAGACAAAGTCACCGCTGTCAGCCTCGACTTCACGGGCATAACCGAAACGCAGCGCCGCCAGGTCATAGGGCTCAAATGTCGTGGCAAAACGGTTGACGTTATAGTCCATCTGGCTGGAGAACTCGGCGTTCACTTTCAGATCAGGATAACCGGCACCGGCAAAGGCCTGGTTCAGGGTTTCCAATTCCTGTTGGCTGAAGGTGTTGTCACCATCGCGGCTACCGGCGAAGTTGTGTCTCAAGCCGAAGTTGTGGCCCAGTTCATGGGTCAGGGTACCGGCAAAGGCCTGGGCGGCCAGCGCCGTGCTCAGGCTATCCTGCAGGTCCAGGCTCAGCTTCTCGAATGCCTGCAGCTTACCGCCAACATCACCATTGACCCACAACTCGGCATTCTGCCAATCAATCTTGTGATCCTTGACGCCGGCCGGCAGCATTCTTTGCTGACCACCTGCGGCAAACACAGTGTCGACATGCATCAAAGTATGCTCGGACCAATAGTCACGGCTGGCTTCATCGAAGTCGGCCAAGGCGTTGAACTGCTGCTCAGCGGGCTTGAGTGGCAGAGCTGCCGGAGTGGCGGCGACCATCACATCGGCAGGCTTGTCCAGCGCCGCAGGCACAGCTTGCAATGTGGTGGAAGCCGCTGGCTTAACCACGGCTTGCTGATAAGGCACGCCGGTGAGCGCTTCGACCGAAGCCGCATCCAACTTGCCGCGGTTATAATCCAGCATCAGTTGCCGATAGTAACGCACCGCGCCTTGCTTGAGGTTGGAGCTGTATTGGTTAACCCTGGCGCTGACAATCTCCCCTGTCAGTGGGTTGGCTGCTGATGGACCGTAACCGGCCAGACCGTTATCCAGAGGCTCATCAAATAGAGTGATATGGTTATAACGCAGATCGCCATGGCGTTTATCGCCCGCCTGCTCCAGCTTAATCTGTGGCAAGCCGGTATGATAACGGCTGTTGGCGATATTCATCGCGGTCACAGATTCGATAGCCGCATCCAGGAAAGGCTTGTTCTTGGGCTCATAGAAGTTGTTGGACAAGTAGTACACCAACTCACCCTTAGCCGGGTTGAAGCGGTTCAGGTAGGTACGAACATAGCCATCCACCCCTCCTGAGTCGGTTCTGTCCCGATAGCTGTGACTGGAGTTGAAGAAACCAAAGGTGCCCTTCTCATGCTCGCTGTAAGGAATGGCTTGATAATCTTCACTGGCAAGCTGATCCAGCGCCACTATGGAGATAAATTCCGTGGTGGTGAACGACAGATTATCCAGATTGCCACCGTAAAACTGATTGAAACACTGGCCCGATGCCTGATAGGTGTGTTCAATCTCGAAGTTGATTACGCCCTTGTCCAGGTCCATTTCATAGCCTTTGTAGGCTCCGGCATTGACCAGTTTTGGGGATTCAGTTTCGGTGACACACTCACCAAACATAAAGATATCGTTGATCCCCAGCTCGGCAATCTTGGTGTCGGCAAAGTCAGGCACAAAGAAGCGCTTATCCTGCCAGGTCAGGTTGGCATCTGTATTGACCTGCTCAACGTTGATGCATTCACGCCACTTGTCTTCGGTACATCTGAAGTCTATGTACTCACCGGGAATGGTCAGTACCGGGGCCTGGTTGATGCCCTCCTGGTAGCGGCTGTCATGACCAAGACCTATGGCGTCCCGGTCCAACTGGCGAACCTGAATACCATTCTCTGTCTTGTGCAGGGTCACCAACTTGGGATCCCCCTGGCTGAAGCCGCGGATAGCGGCGGCATAACGCGGCGCCTTGCCGACACTGCGGATATAGAGGTATTGGCGCTCACCGGCCTTCTCTATCGAGTCGCTGCTAATCTGTTTCTCATCTTTGGGCAACTCCTTGTACGGTTCTTCTCCTGCCCCACATCCTGCGAGTGCCAGGCTGGCTGCTATCGCCAGGCTCAGACTTGACTTCTTCATTTAATCCTCTGAATAAATTGAGTTTATAGGTATTTTGTTACTGAGAAATAGAAGGTGGAGCTGCGCTTGTCATACAGCTCAAATCCTTCTGAAGGCCCCAGTTCCGGGTGGTAGAAACGACCGCTGTTGTTATGGCCAATGGCCAATGTCCAACTCTCGGCAGGCATCCATCCCAGTTCCTGGGCAAAGGTGAATTGGTCATCCATACGACGACCACGGTAATTCTTCGACATCCGATAGCGACCGCTGATATCCAGGTACCAATTACTGGCAAACTGCCAATAGGCATCGGCCACCAGATCGACCTGATGTTCAATCAGCACCCGCTCACCGGCGGTCTTGTACTTGTAGGCGTTGTACCTGTATCTGGGAGACAGGTAGAAGCTGAAGTTGCCCTCAGGACGATAGAAGAGATAAGCCGCCACTCTGGGGGCATACTCCAGTCTATCCAGCTTGCTGTAATGTCTCGCTGGCAGATAGACACCGACACTGCCCTTGAGCGAGAGAGTATTGGTCAGGGAATAGAGTGGCGTCCTATACTCAAGCAAGGGGTCAAAAAAGCTCGACTCCTTACCGTGCAGCGTCTCTTTTTCACCGCCAAAAGTCAGCAGCACACTGCCCCAATCACTGTTGTAATCGACCCTGGCATCCAGACTATAAGCCCGATACGCATCGAAGGCCGACTCACTGTAGACATTGCGGGTATAAGACGCATTAAAATAGGCAGTCCATTCGCCGAATTCTTCCTGTTTGAGTTCAAACTCATTAACCGCCTGAGCTTGTCCCGCAAGCAATAGTAAGCCCAGCAAAGGGAAGCTCGTCTTTGCTTTTTTACTTTTTATTATGCGTGACAAGGCCAGATCGCGGTGATATTTACCGGATCTCATATTTAAAAGCCTTAATTTATTTAAAACGAATTAATCTGGAGATAATTCCAGTCTAAGAGGTACTGCCACGAATAGGTTTTACCCATTCGAGGAGTATTTGCGCCCAATAGGGCATCCAATCAAAGGAAAGTTGCGGGACCCCCAGGTTGGGTATACGGGGCCCGCAGAAAAACAAAATAAACCAACTGACGGCAATAAATTTAAACACTTCGGCCAAGACGGCGTTATCCGCCAGTTTAACGGCCATAATACAAGGCAAGGAAAGAGAATAGATTGCCAGCTGATTTACCTGTGATGTGTTCTGTTTGGCAATAGATATCAGTGTATTAACTTCTTCAAACTCATTAGATATCGCTGCATTAGAAAAAGCCAAGAACAATAGCAAAGGCATGACAAATTTAACCAAGCTCAGCAATTTACTATTCGACTTTTTTCTCTCGTTCATGTTTTTTTCGCTGTTCCAAGGGGAATAGCGTCTCGATATTGATTCTAATGCACTCAATACATATTGTTACGTATGTAAACAAGCATAGGCGTGAAAAACCTTACAATCAACAACAATACTTAATGACTAGTCTAAATAGATTAAAAACTGGGTGTACGTCATAAAAAACATCATAAAAACAAATTAACACAGCATAAAAAACACCAATGAAAAACATATTTAAAACACAATAAACACATTAACGCATCAATATATTAAGCATGTCGTTTTGTTTATAAAAAAAGGCCTCCCTAATTAAGGAGGCCATTTATAAAAGTTTAAGCAATGCTATGCTTTGACGTTAGTGCTCTCAAAAATCTTATCTGCCGAGGCCGCAACAAAGCCGGTATAGAGTTCACCATCGGCTTTGGGATAACGCAGGGCAAATTCATAGAAACAACTGGGGATCTCTACCGTCTTGTCATCGAAGGCGACGGGGATTCTGTCGGCCATGGTGGAAGACTGTTCCAGCAAGACTTCAGCTGAACCTTTGATCTCACCGCCAACACTGTTGAGAGTAAACCCAGCCTCCTTGAGCGCGGTATTCACGGCAGCCAGGGTGCTGAACTCGGCCAGATGGTTCACAGACACGGTAAAGTGGTTGGCACGATAACCAAAAGCGGCAACCCAGGCAGCATACTCACTCTCGGCGAGCAGGGCTTGGTAGGTGTCATAGTCAAGCTGCCAGTGTCTGCCTGAATAAGTAAAGTTATCTGCGGTCAACGCCTGGGTTGGGATCTGCTCAACCAAGTCGGCAACCCGCTGCTGCAACTCTGGGCTGAACTCTTCCACCAGCAGCTCAGAAATAAAGACCTTGGGCTGAGTCGGGTCCGGATGCTCAAAGTGCTTTGCCACCAGCTTTTTCTGCTCAAAGCGATAATCGCCGCAAACCACATAGCCCAGCGCTTCGAAATGGGCTGCCAGCACATCCAAGCCCACCTTAGGCAGATTGAATGTACGCAAGGCGATATGGTCGTTAATAATCGCCTTGCCTTGCCCCAACAGCTGGTGCACTTTGGCCGCCGATGGCGTCATCTTGATATAGTCCTGCCACATGGCATTGAACAGCGCATTGATATCTGTATGCATGGTTATTCCCTGTGTAATGCAGTTTGCCCAAAGGCAAATGGTATGTTCAAAAAAGGGAAGCGCCACTGCGCTTCCCTTCACTGTCAGAGGCTAAGTCCCGGACTCAATGATGGTGGCAAACTCAGACCATCGGCCTCCATGGAAGCCACGGGATAAGCACAATAGTCGGCCGCATAGAAGGCGCTGGCTCTGTGGTTACCCGATGCCCCGACACCGCCGAATGGCGCCGCACCAGAGGCTCCGGTGATCTGCTTGTTCCAGTTCACTATGCCGGCACGAATCCGTGCCAGGAAATAGTCATAGTCTTCACGGCTATCGGCCAGCAACCCGGCAGAAAGGCCATAGCGGGTATCATTGGCCAGCGAAATCGCCTGGTCAAAGCTGCTGTAGCGCACCAGTTGCAGCAAGGGTCCGAAATACTCTTCATCCGGCAGTTCAATCACCTCGGTAACATCAATCAACCCAGGAGACACCAGACCGGTACCGCTCTCAATATGGGTCAGTTCCACCAGCGAGACCCCGCCGAGATTCTGCAGATTACGCTGCGCCGCGACCATTCCCTTGGCTGCTGCTTCAGAGATCATCGAGCCCATAAAGGGCTGAGGTTCGGCATTCCAGGGGCCGACAGCTATCGCTTTGACCGCTGCAACCAAGGCGGCAATCAAAGCATCGCCCTGCTCACCTTTCTCTATGTAGAGACGGCGGGCACAGGTACAGCGCTGGCCACTGGAGATATAGGCAGATTGAATTATTTCGTGCACGGCCGCCTTGATATCACTGATCCCTTTAACAATGAGCGGATTGTTGCCGCCCATTTCCAGGGCAAGGATCTTGCCCGGATGACCGGCGTACTGCTGATGCAGCAAGTGGCCGGTGCGGGAGCTGCCGGTAAAGAACAGACCATCAAGCTGAGGATGTGAAGCCAGCCTCTTGCCGGTTTCCACTTCGCCCTGCACCAGATTGATGACCCCGGCGGGCAGACCGGCTTTCTCCCACAGCTTGAGCATCAGCTCAGCCACTTTGGGCGTCAGCTCCGATGGCTTGAATACCACGGTATTGCCCGCCAGCAAAGCCGGTACTATATGGCCGTTGGGAAGATGCCCAGGGAAGTTATAAGGCCCAAAGACCGCCACTACACCGTGGGGCTTGTGTCTCAGCACCGCCCGCCCGGCAGGCAATTCATTTTCAGTTTCGCCGGTACGCTTGTGATAAGCCGCGACCGACAGACCAATTTTGCCTATCATGGCACCCGCCTCAGTGGCCGTTTCCCACAGTGGCTTACCGGTTTCCTGCGCTATGGTGTCGGCGATTTCCGCCTTATGGGCTTCCAGTTGATCGCGATAGGCCTCTATCACCTGCAGGCGGCCATCAAAGCCGAGCATAAACCAGTCAAACTGCGCCTCTCTGGCGGCTGCAACGGCAGCGTCTACCTGAGCCGGGGTAGCGGCATTACCCTGCCACAGGGTTTCGCCGTTGGCCGGGTTGCTTGAACTCATTGCCTGGCCTTCGCCAGCGAGCCATTGGCCCTTGATAAATTGTGTCATTATGCTGTTCCTATATTGCCAATACCCTGACCGATTGCCCGTCTGCCACCAAAAGTGCGGCGGCCAACTCGCTCGACAGGATCACTTCTTCACTGTCGTCTGTCAGCGCCAGCTTGGCCGAACCGGCACGGTAGTCTGCCAAATGGGTGTTGGAGAGAATAAAACTGTCCTTTGATTGGGGCATATCACCGATACGCACCGTCAGCAGGCGACTCTCGCGCACGGAGCGAATGTCCGCCAGATTGCATTCAACCGTGGGGCCACCATCAAAAATATCCACATAGTTGCGCCAGCGGAAACCTTCCGCCTGTAACAGGCTCAGGGCCGGGCGTGTATTGGTATGCACTTCACCGATAACCTTCTGCGCCGCTTCGGGCAACAGGCAGACATAGACAGGGCTGCGGGGCATCATCTCGGCCATAAAGGCCTTCTGCCCCAGACCAGAGAGATAATCGGCCTGAATAAAGTCTATGCCGAGGAAGTTTTGCTGCAGCCAGCCGTAGAAAGGGGAATTACCGTTTTCATCGCTGACCCCGCGCATCTCGGCAATAACAGTTTCACCGAATCGATTGGCATGCTGGGCCAAAAACAGAAAGCGACTGCGTGACAGCATGCGGCCATTATTACCCTTGCGGTAGGAGTCTCTCAGAAACAGGGTGCAGAGCTCGGCGGCACCTGTGTAGTCATGACACAGGCTGAGGGTTTCAACCTCGTTACGTACTTCTATCTGCGACGAATGATAAACCTCTGTGCCCAAACGGTAATGGTAGAAAGCATCTTCCATTCCCACTGCGGCTTCCAGACCACAGGTGCCCACAACCTCCTGGGTCTCTGTGTCTTCCAGCACCATGAGGTAGCCTTCATCAAAAGGCGTTTCCACCGCCTTGGCGAAAGAGGTTTCCGAACGGGCGATCTTGCGGGTCAGCAGTTCATCATTGACCGGCAGCGAGGTGAATCCATGGCCCGATTCTTCGGCGATACAGCGCAGCGCCGGGAAATCTGAGGCTCGGATAGGCCGTATGATTAACATGGTTAAATCTCCACTCATCCACAGTTGCTGCTCCGTCGGGCCCGCCCGTCAGAACAGCAGCTGTGAGTCTATTGCGCTAAGTGGGCCTGGGCCCACGGGGATCAGGCGGCAACCACCTTGGCGACCGCTTTTTCAAAGCGTGCCAGACCCTCGGCAATATCACTTTCAGGGATGATCAAAGAAGGAGTAAAACGAACCACGTTGGCACCGGCCATCAGTGTCATCAGGCCATTGTCGACCGAGGCCAACAGAAACTCACGGCTGCGTCCCTGATACTGCTCATTCAACACGGCGCCGAGCAACAGTCCCTTACCGCGTACCTCGGAAAACACCTGGTACTTGGAATTGATTTTTTCCAGGCCATCACGCAGCAGTTGCTCACGACGCTTAACGCCCTGCAACACTTCGGGGGTATTGACTAGATCAAATACCGCGTTGCTGACGGCGCAGGCCAGAGGGTTACCACCATAGGTGGAACCATGGGTACCCACTTTAAGATGAGCGGCAATCTTGTCCGTGGTCAGCATGGCCGCGATGGGGAAACCGCCGCCCAGGGCCTTGGCCGTGGTGAGAATGTCCGGCACTATATCTGTCCCCATGTAGGCATACAGCTCGCCGGTACGACCAACGCCGGTTTGCACTTCATCGAACACCACCAACGCATTGTGCTTGTCGGCCAGTTCACGCACCTTGGCCAGGAACTCTGGAGTGGCGTTTATGATACCGCCCTCACCCTGCAGCGGCTCCAGCATGATGGCGCAGGTCTTGTCCGACACCGCGGCTTCCAATGCGGCAACATCGTTGAATGGCAGGTGTGTGATCCCCTGCGGCTTGGGGCCAAAACCATCTGAGTAGGCGGCCTGGCCACCCACGCTGACGGTAAAGAAGGTTCTGCCGTGGAAGGCCTTGTCGAAGGCTATAATCTGATCTTTTCCGGCGCCGAAATTATCCAGAGCATAGCGGCGGGCCAGTTTCAGGGCCGCTTCATTGGCTTCGGCACCTGAGTTGGCGAAATAGACCTTGTCGGCAAAAGTGGCGTTAACCAGTTTGGTCGCCAATGCCAGTGCCGGCTCATTGGTCATCACATTGGACAAGTGCCAGAGTTTTTCACCCTGCGCCTTAAGCGCCTCAACGGCGGCTGGATGACAGTGGCCCAAACAGTTAACTGCAATACCACCGGCAAAGTCGACATATTCTTTGCCTTCCTGATCCCAAACACGACTGCCATCGCCACGAACCGGGATAACGGGTGACGGTGCATAATTAGGCACCATAACTTCATCAAACTGGGCACGTGTCAAATTCATGTTTACACTCATTCCTTCTCATCCTTTGTGTTGTCGGCGGCTCTGTCGGCCACCGTTTTAAGCAGTTAATCTTTATTATTTGTGAGTAAAACTGCACTTACTTGTGTTGCTTAGGTGTCATTATTAGCGAAATTGTGATCAAAATACCAGTTTGATCAATATGCAGGAGCAATGCCTTGGCCTATAAGTGCATAAAGATCTGAGTTTGAGAATTAAGCAGGCAAATATCTGCCATTTAACGGCATAAATAGTCACAAAAAATCTCAACTGACACCGAATTCGTTAACTATTCACCTATTTTGAATAGTTAACGACAATCATAACAGTAGATTATTGCGTATAAAAGCAGCGATTTGGCCCCTGGCTTCCATGGCCTCGGGCAAGAGTTCAAATAGCGGAAAGACATGGGGCATATTGAGGTAGAAACCGGCTTCTATCCGGCCTCCGTCGCGCAATACCGCCTGTTGCAGGCGCTCGGCATCCTGCAACAACAGCTCACGGGTACCGGCCAGCAGCAAGATGGGCGGCAAGTCCTTAAAGCAACCATAAAGCGGCGAAACCCGCTCAGACATGGGGTTACTACCGGCGAGATACGCCCCCCTGAGTCTGAGCAGGGATTCAACGGTAAACAAGGGGTCGTCGGCCGCCAAAATGCGCTCGGTATCGCCTGTGATGCCGAGATCCAGCGCCGGAGACAGCAACACGCAGGCTCTCGGCAACGGTAACTCAAGCTGTTTCAGCTGCAACAACAGGCTCAAGGCCAAGTTGCCTCCGGCCGAGTCCCCCATCAGCACCAGTTTGTCCGGGTCACAATGCTCAAGCGTCATCCGATAAGCTTCCAGCACATCATCACAGGCCGCCGGAAACGGGTGCTCAGGTGCCAGACGATAATCGGGCACGTAACAATCTGCCAGACTGCGCCGCATGATATCGGCCAGAAAACGGGCATGGGCATGGGGGGTCTTGAAACAGAAGCCTCCGCCGCGGATATAAAAGAGGCTGACTTCTCTGGGTTGCGGCAGCTGGTAATGGATGAGCGGCGAGTGGCTCAACGGCCAGTGTTCGACCTTGAGTTCCGGCAGCCAGCCCAGCAAGCGACGATCCATCTCCAGCAAACGCTGACGAATAGCACTGAGTGGTACTTTGGCACTGCCGCGACTGACCGATGGCCGCGCCACATAAGTTAACAACCGGTTCAATACCGAGGCTTGCCAACTGGGCATAGCTCCTCCATGGAAGGCCTACAGGCTCCGCAACGGCTTAAAGCAGCTCGGGTTTGCGGTAATTCTGGCCTTTGAGACGAATGAGTTCCTGTTCCGTGAGCTCATGATACGCCATCATGATCCTCCTGTCCCTGAATTCCAGTTGCCGCATCTCTTCCAGTAAAAAACACTTGGCAAAACAATCGGCTTTGGCCAGCACTGCCGCATTGGCTGACAACTGACTGAAGCCAAGGGCCGTGTCCCGCTCCTTGAGCAGAGTCACCATGGCCGCATCCGCAAACCCAAGCTGGGTTGGCAGTTGCCAATTGAGTGATAGCGCATGCTGCTTAACCAGGGAATAGACCAAGGCCGCGGGGAAATCACACAGGGCAATGGCATCATAGAGAGCCTTATCCCTGTCTCGACTCGCCTCTCTGAGCCATGAGCCGCGCAACTGCTCAAACAACTTGGCGCTCATGGAGAGCAGCACTGAGATCCCCAGTTGCTGCATCAGGGAAACCGCATGCAGCATAGGGGCATCCAAGTCATGCAACTTGGCCAGGGTTCTGGCAGCAATGCCCTGCACCTGCGAGAAACGCCATAGCTTGCGCACAGTCCAAAGCAGACTGGCATGGCCTGTGGGCAGCCAATAACGACAGCTGTAGTAAGGGACTAAAATGCGCAGATTCTCAACCCCGATATAGCTGAGCACCAACTTGAGATCTGTCAGCTGTACATCCAGATTCTGCGGCCTGCGAGCCCTGAATGAGGGACTGTTGACCAGAGAGCTCAAGTCTCTCACCAGCCAACTCTGCTCGGCAACGACCGGGCGAATGCGCGCCAAATCAAGCCTTGGGTGCAGCAATAACTCCAGCAGCAAGATCTGTTTATCTGTGATGCCTGCCAGGCGTGCCACCTCTTCGATGGAGGCCAGACGATTGCCGAGCTCTGCCGCCAGGGTCTCGATTAACTGAGCCGACACCTTCTGATAGAGCGCCTTGGCCTGTTGCTGCCTGGCGAGCCGTTCCAAAGTCGCCTCACGTTCAACCTCAAGCTTGAAAGCCACCGCCTCCAGCTCAGGTTCAAGCTTATCGCCACCACTGTCAATGCGTTGCTTGCCCAGTATCAACTGCTGATACAGACGCTGCTCTATCTCTATTACACTGCCGGGTTTAACCCCACCCGCTACCGACAAGGCCAAAATGTTACCTTCCTGCCACGCCCGTGCCCGGGCCCTGTGTTTTTATGTTAGCCCCTTTATTGTTATATGTAGCGGCTTTATCAGCAATATCTTGATAGCAAAAAGAAACAGGCCTCGTATGAGGCCTGTAAAGTGACTATTTCAGCTCTTGTTCAAACAACTTATAGATACGGCGATACTCGTCCAGCCAGCTTGATGGCTGCCTGAAGCCATGGGGTTCAACCGGGTAAATAGCCGTCTCAAACATCGGTTTTTCCAGCTCTATCAGTCGCTGCACCAGACGAACACTGTCCTGGAAGAATACGTTATCGTCCATGACTCCGCTCATGATCAGCAGCGGCTTTTGCAAACCCTCGGCATGGTAGATGGGCGAACTGCGTTCATAGGCAATGTGATCCACCTCCGGGGTATTGAGTATGTTCGAGGTATAGGGCGCATTATAATGAGCCCAGTCGGTCACCGGCCGCAGCGCGGCGCCGGCCTGGAACAACTCGGGTTGGGTAAACAGTGCCATAAAGGTCAAAAAGCCGCCGTAAGAACCACCATAGGTGCCTACCCGCTTGGCATCAACATTGGCATGCTGGCTCATCCACTTGACGCCATCGGCCAAGTCTTCCACTTCCGGATGCCCCATATTACGGTAGATGGCGGTGCGCCAGTCGCGGCCATAGCCTTTGGAGCCGCGATAATCCATGTCCATCACCACATATCCCTGCTGTGCCAGCAGGTTATGGAACATGAACTCACGGAAATAACCGGAAAACCCATAATGGGCATTCTGCAGATAACCGGCACCATGATTGAAGATCACCGCCGGATATGATTCGGCGCGATCCTTGTCGAAACCTGCCGGCAGATACACCCTGGCATAGACTTCACCTGCGCCATGGCTGGAAGGCACGGCAACCACCTCAGGCGCCTGCCAAGGATAGCTCTTGAAGCTGTCGCTGGTGTAATGGGTCAGCTGGGTCAGCTCACCGCCTATGGTTTGAATATAGAGCTCATCCGGCCGGGTCAGGCTGGAGGCGGTCAACAGCAGCGAACGGCCATCCGGGCTCAGGCTGTAGTCAAGCACTCCATTCCACTGGGTCAGTTGTTCATCCTTGCCGCTACTTATCTCAACCCGATAAACATTGTACTTGCCGGGGTGTTCTTTGTTGGCCTTGTAGTAGATATAACGGTTATCCGGGCTCAGAGTGATGTCACTGACCACGAACTTGCCCGAGGTCAAAGCCCGCGCCTTGCCACCGAGCGGCTTGAGATACAGCTGCGAATAACCACTCTCTTCCGACAGGTAGTAAAGGGTCTCGCTGCCGGGTAGCCAACCGTACTGATTGTAGTCATAGTTTACCCAGGCATCATCATGCAGCCTGTGCTCAGTGACTAGCTTGCCCTTGGCCAGATCGAGCCGGGCCAGCCAACGGTCTTTGTTGTCCACGGCTTCCAGCATTACGGCCACTCGCTCGCCCGACTCTTGCCATTGAATAGCGCTTTGGCGCCAGCCCCAATCCTGCATCAGTTGGATCTTGCGCGGGGCTTTTTCACTTTCGTAGCGCTCCCCCTTCGCCTTGGCGTTTTCAGCCTTGACGCCGGCCAACACATCCTGGTTGTAACCGAGCAAACCTTCGATGGTTATCTCTTTCTGACTCTGCTGCTGCAAGTCCAGCAATACCAAGCGCTGCCCCGGTGCCTTGTCTTCAGCGACTCTGGCTCGCACGGGCACAGGATCGACATAGCCATCTTTGCCAAGATAGTTGGGCATGATGTCATGCTCGCCACGCCAGTTGTAGCTCTTGTCCTGCAACGCCAGCAGCACATAGCGGCCATCCGGCGACAGGCTCAGTTCCACCAACTGCTCACTCTCGCCCAGATACCAAGGCTTGGCCGACAGGGTCGGGTCTTCATTCTGTAACTGCTGCTGATATGTCTCCCGAGACTTGGCGTTTTCCTGCTGTTTGGCCACATAGCGGATCAGCTTGTGTTGCTCCTTGGCGAGATAAGTTTCCGGCTCTTGGGCCTGTGCCGGCTCTTTGGCCATCTTGATATCCGCGAGCTGCTCCACAAGGCCTGAGTCTGCATGCAATCTGAATATCTGCCCCGCCTGCCAATAGGCAAGATCGCCATTCGCTAAAAAACGCAGCCCTTCAACCTTGGTATTTTGTCGGGTCAACTGAGTGATCTCACCGCTATCGAGCGCCTTCACAAACAGGTTGCCTTGATAGATGTAAGCCTTGCGGCGCTTATCCGGGCTCAGAACACCGTCTCGTTGCGAAACTGTATGCAGTTCAGACAACGCCAGCTCCTGCGCCTGTTTGTCTGCCACTCCCTGACGATAGTAACTGCGCAGCACAGATGCACTCTGCTGGCGGGCGAACAGCACAGCGTGGCTGTCATCGCTCCAGTAGGCACCCTTGGGGGCGAGTCCCATCCAATCGGGATCCGCCATAATTTGATTCAGAGTTAACGGCTTGTCGGCCACAGGAGGCGCTGCCAAGGGTACTGTTTGGCTGGTGTTGGTGATCTCTTGGGGGGTGAGTCGCGGCTCGGTGGCGGCGCAGCCGCTGAGAACGGCCAGAGTCAAAACACTCAGACCGGCATGACGCATCAGGCTTTTCATCATCCTTCCTTTTTATAGTTATCTTGGCCGCCGGGAAGCGACATATGACAGAAAACAAGCGATTGCGGCCTGTTATACCATATTTGCCAGAGGATGTTGTTCTGCAAAAGCTGAAAACTTGTAAAGGCTTGTTAAGGATGGAGCCTTGGTACGAATCCAGGACTGACTCACTGCTCCTTAAGCCAGACGCAGGAAATTATTGAGTAGTTCAAGCCCCTGCTGGGTCAGAATGGATTCGGGATGAAACTGCACGCCGTAGAGGCGTTTCTCGGCATGGCTGATGGCCATGATTTCCCGCCCGTGTACCGGGTCATCATACCAGGCATCCAGAGTAAAACCTTCGGGCACACGGTCAATCAACAGCGAGTGATAGCGGGTCACAGTCAAGGGGTTGGCCAGGCCTTGAAACAGCCCACGGTCATTGTGACTGATTGCCGATGTCTTGCCATGCATCACCCGCTTGGCCCGAACCACCTTGGCACCAAACACCTGAGCCAGCGATTGATGCCCAAGACAGACGCCCAGGATAGGCAACTTACCGGCAAAATGTTCGATGGCGGCCAGCGAGATCCCCGCCTGATCCGGGCTACAGGGCCCGGGAGAGATCACCAGATAATCCGGCGCCAACTCGCGGATCTCATCGAGCCCAATCTCATCGTTACGCTTGATAACAGGCTGCAGCCCCAACTGCTGAAAATACTGCACCAGATTGAAGGTAAAGGAATCATAGTTGTCGATCATCAGCAGCATATAACGGGAACCGATTGATTTAAGAGATAGGGCTTACAGTGCCGCAAACAAGATACCGCTGGAGATGTTCCATCTTTTTTCAGGCGCCATCTTTTTGCGCACGCTATGTTACGTTTAACGCTGAGCTGGTTCAACCTGGGGATGAACAAGGATAGCTTTATTCGGTCAGCTATTGGCTCATTCAAACGACAAACTTATTGTATCCTGAATAATAGATGCCTTGGGCCGGTTCTCCTTGATGCCAGTTCAATCCTTACCCTCATACCTGAGTCTGTCAATAACCAACCTGAATGCCGAACTGATATTACGCCGCCCGGAATAACACAGGCAGTATCCTTCAAACGGCGGACACCAATCGGCCAACACCCGCCGAAGGGATCCATTCTCTATCTCTTCCGTCACTTCGGCTTCGGTAACAAAGGCAATGCCGTGCCCGGCCTTGGCCGCTTCAATACACACATCACTCTCACTGAAAATAAAGGGGCCGGATACGTGTTTGACTATCTCTTCGCCCTCTTTTTCAAACTCCCAGTCATAGACGGGTGCATGAGCATGAAACCTCAATACCAGGCAAGCATGCTCGTCCAAGTCATGGGGGTGCTTTGGCACGCCATGGCGTTTGAAGTATTCAGGGGTGGCCACGGCTGCCAATCGCACAGCGGGGCCAATTTTCACGGCAATCATGTCCGGGCCGACAAACTCCCGCAGCCTTACCCCGGCATCGAAACGTTCTTCGGTCAAATCCGTGAGGCGACTTTCCAGATTCAGCTCAATCTGCACTTCCGGGTAGTCACGCACTATCTGTGACAACTTGGGCCACAGCAGGGTTCGCAGCGCAGGTTTACTGGTAGCCAGTCTCACCAGCCCTCTAGGGGCATCACCCAATAGTCGCAACTCTTCAATTCTCGCATTGATCATCCCCAGCCCGGGCTTGAGGGCCGCCAACAATTTTTCACCTGCATCTGTGGTGGACACTTTACGGGAAGTACGATTGAGTAATTTGATACCAACCCCCTCTTCCAGGCGCCTTATTGCATGGCTGACCGCGGATTGAGACAGCTCGAGTCGGGTCGCCGCGCGAGTAAAACTGCGCTCTTCAGCGACCGCCATAAATAGAGTTAAATCACTCAATTCTTCCCGCTTCATATTATTCCCCTGCTTGGCCTTCAGCTCACCAAATCAATCAAATATTCACAAGAATACTTCGAAAACTGGGCCAATATAACCGAAAAACATCCGTTATTAATGAATTGGATTCATAGTTTCAATGAATTTAGAGCGCTTGTTACCACAGCCGTCCAGGCCTATTCTGCTGGTCATAAATTCATCCAACAACGGCTACCAGCGCCAGCTACTCCTGAGGGGAAATTCTCAATCTATGAGCCATTCAGTTACAGATCCGCTTCCAACCACTGAAGATACCGCCTGCTGGAGTGGTGTCTTTGCCATGTCGTTATGTGTCTTCGTCCTAATTGCGTCTGAATTTATGCCGGTCAGCCTGTTGACTCCTATAGCCTCATCCCTGCAGATAACCGAAGGAATGGCCGGCCAAGGGATAGCCATTTCCGGCATATTGGCCGTGGTGACCAGCTTACTTATCCCGGTACTGGCCGGTAAGGTAAACCGTAAAACACTGCTTCTGGGACTGACAGGGCTGATGGGGATTTCCGGCCTCATCATAGGTCTGTCCGATAGCTATGCCAGTTACTTGCTGGGCCGGGCACTGATCGGTGTCGTCATAGGTGGATTCTGGTCCATGTCGGCGGCTATTGCCATGCGCTTGGTACCGAGTGAACAAGTCCCCAAAGCGCTGGCCATCTTCAATGGCGGGAACGCCTTGGCGATGATTTTGGCAGCCCCTCTCGGCGCTTATCTGGGCTCAATGCTTGGTTGGCGTGGCGCCTTTCTCTGTTTATTGCCAATAGCTGTCATCACCCTGATTTGGCAATGGCTTAGCCTGCCGTCCATGCCGGTTAGAGAGCGTTCAGCGAGGATCCGCGGCACTTTTGCGGTACTGGGCTTGTTACGCACTCCAGTAGTACTGGCCGGTATGCTGGCGATTGCCAGTTTGTTTATGGGGCAGTTTACCCTATTCACTTATGTTCGCCCGTTTCTGGAAAGCGTCACACAAGTGGCTGTAAAGCCATTATCCCTGATCCTGTTGCTCATAGGCCTGGCCGGGCTCATAGGCACCAGCCTTATCAATGGGGCTCTGAAACGACAATTTTATCTGACGCTGAAAATCATGCCCTTGTTGATGGCCGTCAGCGCACTCGGTTTGGCGTTCTTTGGCACTCAATTGATCTCGGTGATTGTGTTGTTACTCCTCTGGGGACTTATCGCTACAGCCGCCCCTGTGGGTTGGTGGGCCTGGGTGCCACGGACTATTCCGCAATCGGCCGAAACAGCCGGTGGCCTGATGGTCGCAGTCATTCAGCTCTCTATCGCCTTGGGTTCTACCTTGGGAGGTGTGTTATTCGACATTGGTGGCCACCAACTCTGTTTTGGTATCAGCGCCCTGCTGCTGTTGCTATCCACAGCTTTGGTCGGGGTAACACAAGGCTACGAAACCCCGAAAAGCCAAAAGGATAGGGTCTGACGATGACATGGACAAAGCCTTTGACCAATACAGCCTGTTTAAAGATAACCAAGGCATTTATGTTTGTCCTGCCTTTCCTTGGAGGACAAATGTCTCTGGCTCAAGACCAGTTACCCACTCAGATTGAGGAGACAAAAATCATGCACAGCATAACTCTGTTACTGGGCGGCAAAACCCTGGTCGCGAGCCTGGAAGACAACTCTGCCAGCCGGGATTTTCTTGCCTTGTTACCCCTTGAACTTGAACTGAGCGACTATGGCGCCAGTGAGAAAATCGCGGACTTACCCAAAAAGCTCTCCACCTTGGATGTCCCCAGCGGACATTCGGCCAAGGTTGGCGACCTCACCTATTACGCCCCTTGGGGGAATCTGGCCATTTTCTATCGTGATCACGGCTACGCCCAAGGCTTGATCCCGCTAGGGCGGATAGACACTGGCAAAGAGCTGATGAAATTTTCAGGCAGGCAGAAAATCCGCATAGAAAAAGCGGGGCTTATCGAAAGTAAACAGCTCAAGTCTCACTCTAACAAGGAGTAAAGCAATGAAACTCAACTTCATATTCACTTGCACATTATTGCTTATTTCGCTGCCAAATGTGGCTGCTCAGCCAAAGCAAAGTATCTCAGAATCAGGTTCCCGGCCTTCAATTGCCGGGCCAGAGCAATTTTTCACTGGTGCAGCACGTATCGACCCACTGTTTCCTGCGACCGATGAAATCAATGCATCTGCAGCCTATGTCACCTTTGAGCCTGGTACCCGCACAGCCTGGCATATCCATCCCAAAGGCCAACAAATTATTGTGACTCAGGGCGTAGGCTACACACAGGAATGGGGCAAACCTCGACAACAGATAAAGCCAGGCGATGTGATCTGGTGCCCTGCAGGCATAAAGCACTGGCATGGCGCAGCTCCCAAGACTGCGATGACACATCTTGTGGTCACGGGTCAAGACAATGAAGGCCGTAATGTCAGTTGGCTGGAAAAGGTCAGCGATGAACAGTATCTGGGACAGGATCAAGCAGACAAGACAGGGAAGCACCCATGAAACCCGGGATTAGTTATTGGCCGCTGATACTGTGTCTTTGCATCCCAATATTTCAGACTGCCGGACAAACACCCCATACGTTCCAATCGAGGACACCCACTATGACAGAACCAGAGCCTTTAACCTCAAGACAGCAAGCGATAGTACCTATTGCGGCTTTTGCCGCCGAAGGTAACTTGGCCAAGCTGGATACCGCCCTGGAACAGGGACTGGATGCCGGACTCACCATCAACGATACCAAGGAAATACTGGTACAGGTTTATGCCTACGCCGGCTTTCCCCGTAGCCTCAATGCGCTGGGAACTCTTATGTCAGTAGTAGAGACACGCAAGGCTCGCGGCGTGACAGATGAAATTGGCAAGTTGCCCAGTCATCCGCTCCCCAAAGGTGATGCGTTACTCTCAACGGGTACAGCCAACCAGACACAACTGGCTGGAGGCGTTGTCCAAGGCCCTCTGTTTGACTTTGCACCGGCCATTGATGAGTTTCTCAAGACCCATTTATTCGGTGATATTTTCAGCCGCGATAACCTGAGCTGGCATGACAGGGAAATCGCAACGCTGGCCATGTTGGCGGTTTTGCCTGGCGCTGAACCCCAACTTCAGGCCCACATAGCCATTGCCATGAATCTGGGACTAACACCTGAGCAACTCACATCTGTGATCACCGGCTTGAAGCAACTGGTGAATCAAGCCAGCGCCGAGCGCGCGCAAACCGCGCTGAACCAGCACCTGGAGCACCAGCCCTACAACCAAGAGTAACACCAGCATGAACAACCTAGACACAGCAAAATCCCCCTCTGAGACGCTCGATAATGGGCGTCGTGAACTATTGAAAATGACAGGAGCCGGTATCGCCATGACCATTGCAACCACCATCCCCACTCCGGCATTGGCCGAGTCTGAATTGAAGCTCAGTGACAGTTGGGACAAGACCTTCAGCAAGAGTGACAAGGTCGAACATCAAAAAGTCACCTTTAAAAATCGCTACGGCATCACCCTGGCCGCCGACTTCTACCTGCCAAAAGCAAGGCAGGGCAAGCTGGCCGCAATCGCAATAAGTGGCCCCTTCGGCGCGGTGAAAGAACAATCATCAGGCCTATACGCCCAAAAGATGGCCGAATACGGCTTTGCCACATTGGCGTTTGACCCCTCCTATACAGGTGAAAGTGGTGGAGAACCCAGGAACGTCGCATCCCCGGATATCAATACCGAAGATTTCAGTGCCGCCGTGGATTTTCTCGGCTTGCAAAGCCAGGTGGATCGCCAACGAATTGGCATTATCGGCATATGTGGCTGGGGAGGCATGGCACTGAACGCTGCCGCAGTGGATCAACGCATCAAGGCCGTGGTAACCAGCACCATGTATGACATGTCCCGGGTCATGTCCAAGGGCTACAACGACAGCATGACTCATGAGCAGCGCAAAGAAATTCTGGGCCAGTTGAGCCAACAGCGCTGGTTGGATGCCGAAAATGGCTCACCCGGCTATGGCCCTATCTCTCTGGAACTTAAGGGAGGTGAACCCCGGTTTGTGCAGGAATACGCCGATTACTACAAGACCTCGCGTGGTTTTCACCCAAGGGCCATCAACTCCAATGCTTCCTGGACCATCACCAACCCTATGTCATTTATGAATCAACCTCTGCTGACTCATATCGCCGAAATCTCTCCCAGGCCCATTTTGTTGATCCACGGTGAGAAGGCACATTCCCGCTATTTCAGTGAAACCGCTTTCGCTGAAGCCGCCTCTCCCAAGGAACTGCTGATTATCGAAGACGCCAACCATGTTGACCTCTATGACCAATTGGAGCGGATCCCCTTCGATAAGTTGAACGCATTCTTCGGTGAGTATTTATAACTTTCAAGCGGACAGAGGCTCTCCTCTGTCCAGCCTTCATCTTTAATGGAGTTTGTTGATGCACATTTTGTTAATCGGTGCCAATGGCCGTTCGGCTCAAGCCATCTTGCCGCGTTTGTTGGAGATAAAGGAAGTGCAACTGACGCTTTTTCTTCGAAGATCTGAACGACTGCAACACCTTTACAATGACAGAGTTCGGCTGGTAGAGGGGGATGCCAACAAAGTCGATGACCTGGTCTCGGCATTGCCCGGAATCGATCTGGTGATAAACACCATGGGTGGAATGGATTTGGACCGCAAGACCCGAAATCTGGTGCACGCCATGGAAAATGCTCAGGTGCAGCGCCTCGTTGCACTCAATGCCGGCGGTATCTATGAAGAGCTTCCTGAACCCTTCAATAGCTGGGACAAGAGTATGGTGGGTTTCACCCGGCCTGTTAACCTCAGAAGTGCCAATGTTATCGAAGCTTCATCACTCGACTACACCATACTGCGCCCCGTCTGGTTAACCGATAAACCGATAGAAGAGTTTCAACTTACTCAAAAAGGCGAGTGCTTTCTGGGGACCGAAACTTCCCGCGCCAGCTTGGGTAGATTTATTGCCATTTTGGCCAAGAATCCTAACCTTTATAGCCGCTGTAATCTGGGAATAAGCCAAAGTGGCACAGAGGGGGAGATGCCTGCCGCTTACCGCTGAAAGACATTGGCCGTTCCGCCAAACTTCACCGGCAATCCGCTGCTATCTGGCGCCAAGACTGGTTCAACAACGGGGTTTGAATTAAGCTGATATTTCGAGTGGCTTATAAAAGTGCTTTGCCTATGCCCAATATGACCAGGTTGCTGAATTTTTTGCTGATGCTGGGGTGTGATAGATGTGCTATCAAGACCCGGGAGCGTAAAGTCATTCAAGTCAACTTAGGCGTACTGGTTTCCATAGCGATTATATTATTATTTACTTTCGGCTTTTATATCAGCGGAAATCACGGTTTTCTCCTTTCCGGCTTGAATCAACTGCCCTTTGTTGCCCTGCTGCCTCTGGTATTACTGCTCAACTACAAAGGCAAGTTCTTTGCCGCCAGATGGTGTTTAATGTTGCTGTTGATGGCCGATGCCGCCACAGCTTTAATGACGGCCCAAGGTACCAGTATCAAGATCCACAGCTATTACCTGCTGTTTGCCATCATGTTGGTTGTACTGTTTGAGATCCGTGAATGGCGTTCTATCCTGATCCTGATGGTAGCCAATCTGGGGTTGTTCAGCTTCTTTGAGCTGCACGGCTGGCCATCCCACCCTGATATCACCCTGCTTTCTACACACACTCTGGCCATTTTACAGGCCTTGGTGATCTGCTCATGTATTATCAGCTCCTGCGCCATACTACTGATCAGCGAAATGTACGCCGAGCGCGCCGAGTTAGTGCTGCAACATCAGGCCGACACAGACACCTTGACCGGATTGCTTAACCGCCGCGCATTCATGCGCCAAGTCGCACTGCAAAGAGAGCAGCCGGGCTGCTGGGTACTTGCCCTGTTGGATCTTGATTTCTTCAAGAAGATAAACGATAACTTTGGCCATGATGCCGGCGATGTCGCCCTTATTCATGTCAGTAAGCTGCTCAAGCAAGCGCTCAAGCCTCAGGAGCGACTGGCCAGAATAGGCGGGGAAGAGTTTGCCTTGCTGCTGAGGCTGGATGAAACCGGGACTCAGGCCCTACAGCAAAGAGGTGAGCAACTCCTTGAGTCCCTCAGACAACAAGGCCTGGAATATCAAAGCCATTATCTACAACTGACAGCTTCTGTAGGCCTGGCAACTCTCGAACCTGGAGATAGTGCAAGCGAGGCACTCAAACGGGCTGACAAAGCCCTGTATCAGGCCAAGATAAATGGTCGTAACCGGGTGGAGCTGGCCGGTGCGGTATTGCAGCCACTGAAAAGAAAAAGCCAGTCATTGTAACTGGCTTTTTGCAATGCTTTAGCTGACACCCGGCTATTTAACCAAAGTCAGGTGGCCACGTCGCTTGGGCTTGTCTGCTGCAGGTTCAGTCTCGGCTTCAGTACGTGGCTGTTCAACCTCTTCAACCACATTCAGCAGTGACTCTTCACCCTCTTCAAGCAGATAGGCGTCTTCCATATCGAATACTGTACCGGCACCATTTTCACGGGCATAGATGGCAACAATAGAAGCCATAGGCAACAGCACTTGCTGTGGCACTCCACCGAAACGGGCATTGAACTCGACAAACTCGTTACCGAGCTTCAGGCCACCGACAGCACTGCCGGCGACATTCAGTACAATTTGACCATCCTTAACATACTGCAGCGGTACCTGAGTATCTGGCATAGTGGCATCCACTACCAGATGTGGAGTCAGCTGATTATCCATCAACCACTCATAGTAAGCTCTAAGCAAATATGGACGACTTGGGGTCAAATCTTTCATCAGATACCCATGCGCATTTCGCGCTCGGCTTCGGTCAGAGAGGCCTTAAAGGACTCACGCTCGAAAATACGGTTCATATAGGCTTTGATATCTTTACCCGTGCGGTTATCCAATTCGATACCCAGCACCGGCAGGCGCCACAACAAGGGGCCAAGATAACAATCGGCCAAACCGAACTCTTCACTCATGAAGTAAGGCATTTCGGCAAACACAGGCGCGATAGACAGCAGGCTTTCCTGCAACTCTTTACGGGCCGCATCGGCGCGGTCACCCTTACGAATGCGATCAACCAGGCAATACCAGTCTGTATCGATGCGATGCATCATCAAACGGCTTTGACCACGGGAAACTGGGTAAACGGGCATCAGCGGCGGGTGCGGGAAGCGCTCGTCCAGATACTCCATGATAATACGGCTTTCGTATAACACCAGTTCACGGTCTACCAGCGTTGGCACTGAGTTGTAAGGGTTGAGTTCCAGCAGATCCTCTGGCATATCATTGGGATCTACCTGCAACACATCAACAGTTACCCCTTTTTCAGCCAATACGATGCGAACCTGATGGCTATAGAGATCATCGGCACCTGAGAACAGGGTCATGATAGAGCGTTTATTGGCAGCAACAGCCATTGATACCCTCCGGAATTGAAAAAAACAAATGTAAACGAGGGGCAATGCCCCCCGTTTACATTATGCGGATAATATATTCTACCCCTTTCTAAGGGTTAGTGTACATCCTTCCAATATTCTTTCTTGAGCAGGTATGCGATCACAAAGAATATGAACAGGAAGCCGAGTACCCATTTACCCAGGTTTTCGCGCTCCAGTTTAACCGGCTCAGCCGAGTAAACCAGAAAACCGGTAAGGTCGCGAACAACCTGATCGTACTCTTCCGCAGACAGACTGCCACCTTCAGCTGGATTCACACCTTTAACCTTAGTAACTTCTTTGCCATCAACAACTTCAGTTTCAATAACTGGAGTTGCGATGCCTTGCAGGCCTTCCAGCACATGCGGCATACCGACTGACGGGAACACTGTGTTGTTCACGCCGAAAGGACGACTTGGGTCTTTGTAGAACCCTTTGAGGTAGGAATATACCCAATCTTCACCCCGGACACGGGCTACCAGAGTCAGGTCCGGTGGCGCGGCACCGAACCACTTGGCCGCATCTTTGGTTTCAATTGAGTTTTCCATCAGCTCGCCGATCTTGGCATCTGTGTGGATCAGCTTGCGCATCTCATCGACAGGAATATCCAGATCTTCGGCGACACGCTGGTAGCGCTGATATTGAGTGCTGTGACAACCGGCACAGTTGTCTTGAAACAACTCTACACCACGACGCAGCGACTCTTTATCTGTCAGATCAATATTGGCATCTTCCAGGTGCACATTGTGACCACTGGCGGCAGACACCATACCAGGCACAAAGGCAACCAAAGCAATCAATAACTTTTTCATTTGAATGTCACCCTTTCTGGTACTGGCTTGGTCTTTTCACTCTTGCTGTAGATGAACAACAGCAGGAAGAAACCGAAGTAAGTGAAAGTAAAGATTCGGGCAACAATGGTCAGTGTTGGTGTCGCAGGTACCGCACCCAGGTAACCCAGGACGATAAAGGACACGGCAAACTGAGCAATGTTCAGCTTGTGAATCATGCTGCGGTAGCGAACCGACTTGACCTTACAGCGATCCAGCCATGGCAACACAAAGAGTACGGCAATCGCCAGACCCATCATAACTACACCACCCAGCTTGTCCGGTACGGCCCGCAAGATGGCGTAGAACGGAGTGAAATACCATACAGGCGCAATATGCTCAGGCGTCTTCATTGGGTTAGCAGCTTCGAAGTTAGGCTTCTCGAGGAAGTAACCACCACCTTCAGGCATAAAGAACAGCACGTAGCAGAAGACAATCAGGAAGCCGGCAACACCCATGATATCTTTTACAGTGAAGTAAGGATGGAATGGGATGCCATCAACAGGCCAGCCATTTTCATCTTTGTTCTTCTTAATTTCGATACCATCCGGGTTGTTGGAACCCACTTCATGCAGCGCAATCAGGTGCAGGAATACCAGTACCACGAGTACCAGAGGCAACGCGATAACGTGCAGAGCGAAGAAGCGGTTCAGGGTTGCACCTGAGATCACATAGTCACCACGGATCCACAGGGTCAAGTCATCACCGATAACCGGAATAGCACCGAACAGTGAGATAATTACCTGGGCGCCCCAGTAGGACATCTGGCCCCATGGCAGCAGATAACCCATAAAGGCTTCGGCCATCAGCACCAGGAAGATCAACATACCGAACAGCCACAGCAGTTCACGAGGCTTCTGGTAAGAACCGTAGAGCAGGCCACGGAACATATGCAGGTAAACCACCACAAAGAAGGCCGAGGCCCCGGTGGAGTGCATGTAACGCAGCAACCAACCGTACTCGACATCACGCATGATGTATTCGATGGAGGCAAATGCGCCTTCGGCGGTAGGCACATAGTTCATGGTCAGCCAGATACCGGTCAGCAGCTGGTTTACCAGAACCAACAGTGCCAGAGAGCCGAAGAAATACCAGAAGTTAAAATTCTTGGGGGTGGCGTACTGACCAACATGGCGGTTATAAGTTGCCGTCATAGGGATACGCGCATCGATCCAGTCAATTATATTCTTAACCATTATGCAGCTCCCTGGTCTACGCCGATGAGCACGTTACCATCATCAATGTATTGATGTGGGGGAATCACCAGGTTCAGTGGAGCAGGTACGCCCTGGAAGACGCGACCGGCCATATCGAACTTGGAACCGTGACATGGACAGAAGAAACCTGAAGTCACACCTTCAACCTGCTCTGCAAAAGAGTCTGGCAGGTAAGTAGGTGAACAACCCAGGTGAGTACAAATACCTACGGCAATAAAGTACTCAGGCTTAATAGAACGTACGCCATTTTGGGCGTAATCAGGCTGCTGTAGTTCGTCAGAAGCCGGATCCCGCAATCTGTCATCGTGGGTGGGGAGCTCATTAAGAACTTCCTCGGTACGGCGGACAATCCATACGGGCTTGCCACGCCATTCCACACGGATCAGCTGACCTGGCTCTAGCTTACTGATATTTACTTCTACCGGTGCACCTGCAGCTTTCGCTTTGGCACTCGGATTCCATGACTTTATAAAGGGAACCGCTACAGCGACGGCACCAGCACCGCCCACTACGGCGGTTGCAGCTGTCAGGAATCTGCGACGTCCGGTATCGACTGGCGCATTGCTCATCCACTTATCTCCCAGAGGGTGTTGGAATTTTTGTTTTTCAAGACTTTAGGCCTCTTAGTTCTCACTAAAGGGAAAAGCCGAATTTTGAGGCGGGGCTCATTATAGCGAAAAATTAGAAGCAGATCATAGTCAAAAGACATAAGTTGGTTAAGGAGATTACAGTTTTTTAGCCGCCTGGGTTAAAAAAACAGCGGATTTAGGCTGCAAAACACCAGCATCTCGAAAGTAATTTAACTAAAGCTAAATCATAACCATTTGACTATTAACAATATATTCTTGGTTTACACATTAATACTTATAATTCTGTGACTTTCGCATCAAGCTGAGAAAAAGATAAAAAAAGACCCGGAACCAGTCCGGGTCTTTCAAGCAACACTGTTACTTGCCTTTTTGCTTCATGTATTTGAAGAATTCGCTGTCCGGCTCCAGCACCATAATGTCTGATTTACCGGCAAAACTAGCCTTATAGGCTTCCAGGCTGCGCAGGAAACTAAAGAACTCAGGATCCTTGGTATAAGCATCAGCGTAAATCTTGGCGGCAATGGCGTCACCTTCACCACGAATGTTTTCCGCTTCACGACGAGCATTGGCCAGAGTCACAACAACGTTGGCGTCGGTCATGGCGCGAATTCTCTCGGCCGCTTCCTTACCTTCAGCCCTGTGTTTTTTGGCTACCGCCTGACGCTCGGCACGCATCCGTTGGAAGATACTGTGGCTGACGTTGGATGGCAGGTTTATCTGTTTCACCCTGACATCGACCACTTCTATACCCAGACCTTCGGCACTCTTGGCAGCATTTTCCAGAGTAATACGCATCAGGTCATCACGGCTACTGCTCTCGGCCAAGTTTGTGCTGCCTTCGCTGGTGCCGGAAACAATCTGCTTGATGGTCAGTTTACCGAACTCGGTACGCAGGTCACTGTTGATCTTGCGCTGCAGCAACGACTCTGCCTTGGACTTGTTGCCACCTTCTGTTGCCAGATAGTATTTTTCAAAGTCCTTGATACGCCACTTGACATAAGAATCCACCATCAGGTCTTTCTTCTCAGAGGTCACAAAGCGGTCGGCGGCGCCATCCAGGGTCTGGATACGGGCATCCATATAACGGACTTTGTCGATCAGCGGGATCTTAACGTTGAGACCCGGGCCATAAACTCGGGGCACCATCTTACCGTCAACATTGTCTTTCAACACTTCACCAAAGCGGGAAACTATAGCTCGTTCCCCTTCATTGACTACCATCAATGAAGACACACCAACAATCGCCAGCAGGGCAATAATAATGAGTACAAATCTGCTCATGGTTTACTCCCTCCCCTGACGGATACGCTCTTCGCGGGACATGCGTCCGTTGAAGCTGCTGTTATTGGTATTTCTTTGGCTGCTGACGGCATCCACATGCTGCTCGGGTTCCTGCTCCGCTTTAGGTTTAGGCTTATCTTCCTGAGACATCAGCTTATCCAGCGGCAGATACATCAGGTTGCCGTTATTTTTGGCATCTATCAGTACCTTGTTGGTATCACTGAACACCTGCTGCATTGCATCGATATAGAGACGATCACGAGTAACCTCTGGGGCCAGCTTATATTCAGGCAGCAGCTTGTTGAACTTGGCTACAGCACCTTCTGCATCCTGAACAACACGCTCTTTATAAGCGCGGGCATCCTGGCTGATACGTTCCACCTGACCACGGGCCTTAGGTTCGATTTCCAGCTGATAAGCTTCGGCCTGACGGATATAGGTGTGCTCGTCTTCCTGTGCTGAAATTGCGTCATCAAAGGCATCTTTCACTTCTTCCGGCGGTCTGGCCGGCAGGAAGTTAACGTCTTCAATCTGCAATCCCAGATTGTAAGGTGCAATGATACGTTCAATCTCGGCGCGGGTGTCATCACGTACCTTGGCACGCCCGGTTGTCAAAATATCATTCATCTTTGAATGACCTATGACATAACGCAACGCACTGTCGGTGGCTTCACGCAGGCTCGAGTTAGCATCAACGGCACTAAACAGATACTGGTAGGCATCTTTCACCTTATACTGCACATCAAGCTCGACCACGACCATATTTTCATCGGCGGTCAGCATGCTGCCTGAAGCGGGAATAGAGCGCACCGATGCAACATCTACCGGTAAAACCGTATCGATAAAGGTGGCTTTCCAGTGTAAGCCAGGACCAACTTCGCCGACGTGTTCACCGAAACGCAGCACTACGCCCTGCTCCGCTTCCTTGATAGTGTAGAAACCGGAAAAACCCCATACTGCCAGGGCAATACCTGCAACTATGGCAAGTGTTCCCATGCTGAAGCCTGAACCACCGTTGCCCTTGCCGCCAAAGCGTTTGGCCAGATTGCGAAATACATCGTCCAGATCCGGTGGCCCCTTGTCGTTGCCACCTTTGTTTCCCCAAGGATCATTACCCTTGTTACCGGGCTCGTTCCAAGCCATTTAACTCTCCATAAGTGGATGAATAAACGAGATTATTAACAAACTACTTTATCAATCTCGGGTTCGAGGATAAAGGTTTCCAACTCACCTTGACTCTGCTTAACCAGCCGATGCCAGTCCGGCTGTGGTAAACGAATAGACAAGATACAGTTCCCCAGGTCGTCATACTCTTTCTGCTGTATCGCATCCAGTCGATAAAACTGGCCAAGATAATGCCCGGCTGTTGCCGGTATTCTCAAGCTAAGCTCAACTATGGTAGCTGCGGTCAGTTGATCCACCGCCTGCTTGAGAAGATCCAACCCCAACCCTTGTTGTGCCGAGATCCACACTCTGTATGGTCGGCCTTCAGGGTCGAAATCTATTTTGGGGCCTATCTCTTCCAACAGATCTATCTTGTTGCAGACCAGAAGCTGCGGAATATCATCGGCCTCAATCTCTTTGAGCACTTCTTGCACCTGCTCAAAGTTGTCATTCATATTGTCGTCGGCGCAGTCCACCACATGCAGCAGGAGATCGGCCTGACGGGTTTCCTGTAATGTCGCCTTAAACGCCGCTACCAGTTCATGGGGCAAATGACGAATAAACCCCACAGTGTCGGCTAAAAAGACGGCGCCGTTGTCCAACTCCAGCTTACGAAGCGTTGGATCCAGAGTCGCAAACAACTGATCGGCGGCATACACCTCAGATGTTGTCAAAGCGTTGAATAGAGTGGACTTACCTGCGTTGGTATAACCAACCAGTGACACAGTAGCCAGGTCGCTTCGCTTCCTGGCACGACGGCTTTGTTCCCGCTGTTTGTCCACTTTCTCCAAACGGCGATTGATGGACTTGATCCGCCCCCGCAGCAATCGCCGGTCAGTTTCCAGCTGGGTTTCACCGGGGCCGCGCAAACCTATCCCGCCCTTTTGGCGTTCAAGGTGAGTCCAGCCCCGCACCAGGCGAGTCGACATGTGGCGCAACTGCGCTAGCTCCACCTGTAACTTGCCCTCATGGGTACGGGCCCGCTGAGCAAAAATATCGAGAATAAGTGTGGTTCTATCCAACACCCGGCATTGGCACAGAATTTCAAGATTTCTTTCCTGTGCAGGACTCAATGCGTGGTTGAAAATCACCACATTTGCCTCGGTCGCAGCTACCAAAGCTGCCAGTTCTTCCGCCTTTCCTGTCCCCAAGAAAAACTTGCGGTTAGGCGCCCGACGGCTTCCTGTTATCACCCCTACCGAACGCGCCCCGGCCGACTCGACCAAGAGTTGCAATTCAAGAAGGTCTTCCCGACTGTCTTCATCGGAAAAGTCGATATGAACAAGTACTGCAGTTTCTCCCGCCTCATAGCGATCAAACAAGAAGTGAACTCCTTAACTTATTACTGTTCGCTGCTATCATCGTGCTGCGAGTTATAGTTCTGCTGACCACCGCCCTGATGATTGCTCACATTAAATGGACGAGAAGGCACAACAGTTGAAATGGCATGCTTATATACCATCTGGCTAACCGTGTTTTTCAGCAAGATAACGAACTGGTCAAAAGATTCCACCTGTCCCTGCAACTTGATACCGTTGACCAGGTAGATGGAAACAGGAACGCGCTCACGGCGTAGTGCGTTCAGGAATGGGTCTTGTAAAGATTGCCCCTTAGCCATGTTTTTATTTCCTTTTTTTAATTTATATAGTACTAACAAAAAGCTTTCTTGTTCGGTTTGAGTATTATACAGCTAGGGCTATTAAGCTAGCGGCAGTAACGCATAAGCTGAACTAAATTCCCTTGCGCCCCACTCTCCAGCCAATTCAACTCCGGCCATCCTCGCAACCATGTTAATTGACGCTTTGCCAATTGCCTAGTAGCAGCGACGGCTTTTTCGACCATAGTATCATGGTCAAATTCACCCTCAAGATATTGCCAACACTGGCGATATCCAACACAGCGCATCGAGGGCATATCCAGGTGCAGATCCCCCCTTTGCTTCAGCTTGGCCACTTCATCGCTGAATCCGGCCTGCAGCATCTGCATAAATCTTGTCTCTATCAGCCCATGCAGCGTTTTACGCTCCTGTGGCGCAATGGCAAACTGCACCACATCATAGGGAAGCTCAGGCGATTTTTCCTGAGTCAATTCGGTCAAACTCTTACCGCTGATACGATACACCTCCAGTGCCCGTCCGAGACGTTGTGGGTCATTGGGGTGAATGCGTGCGGCCGAAACCGGATCGATCCGTGCCAATTCCTGATGCAGCACTTGCCAGCCCAATTGCTCGGCTTCTTGCTGTATCTGGGCCCTTATCGCCTCATCGGCACTGGGAAGTGGCGATAAACCTTCCAATAATGCTTTAAAATACAACATGGTACCACCCACTAACAGCGGAGTTTTTCCCATATTGACGATCTGCTCAATCTCTCGCAGACAATCGCTGCGAAAATCGGCAGCGGAATAACTTTCGCTGGGATCGCGGATATCTATCAGCCTATGTGGCCCGCGAGCTAGCTCTTCCGCACTGGGTTTGGCGGTACCTATATCCATTCCACGATAGATAAGTGCCGAATCTACCGAGATAATCTCGCAGTTATGATGTTCGGCGAGCTCTAGCGCCAACGCTGTTTTTCCTGAGGCTGTGGGCCCCATTAATGTCAGCACTCTTGGCTGTTTCGCCTTACTCACTGCCTTCTTCTTCCAACCATTGCTGCCAAGGCAATACCTTAGCCAGCTGTAAAATTTCTTGTCGAGCTTGCTCGTCCAACGCCGAGATCCCCTGCCATATCAATGGCGCCGAGACAAAACTGCCAAGGCTGCTCTGCGCCAGCCAATTGGCCAAGGCCGCTTCCTGTGGCTGCTCAAATCTGAGCCATTGCAGCAGCTCGGGGATCAAGCTAGCCAGTTGCGTGTCCCTCAGATATGGGGGCACTTTTTTGATTATCAACTGCGAATGACGAATACTGAGATCCAGCCCCAATTGCCTCAGCAAAGTCTCCCTTTCCTCCAGCAATGCCTGCCATTCCGGATCGGCGTCCACAGCAACCGGCATCAGCAATGGCTGACCGGTCAACCCGGTAGGAAAGCGGGCGATAATCTCAATATATCTCAATCGCTTGGCAGCAGCTTTCACCTTGAGCAGTTTAAGCTGCTCATTTTCGACCAACACCCAATGTTCACCATCCAGCAGAGGCGGCATCACAGTCACATTGGCTTCAGGACTGGTTTCATTGACCACGCTCGGCGTCGCCAACAAGGCACCATAACTACTGATGGCCGACTTGGACGGGGCTGCAACCCCCTGACGGGAACCGGCAGCAGAATATGAACCCAATGCCTTGCCGCTTAAAGGAGCTCTGTCGCTATATTGGCTTTGATATCCAGCACTGCCGCCGCTTGACTCAGGCTCGCGAAAACGCGGCTCGGCACGGCTGCCATCAGTCGCTCCACCTTGGTTGAAGCTTGTAGCAGCGGCGTCTGAACCCACATCAATGGGCGCAGCATAATCTGTTTGGCTTAAATGCGGATTAACGTCATCGACCGGCAGTTGCTGTGCTTGCTGCAGGGCTGAGCTCAAGGCCTGCAGAATATAATCGTGCACATATCTGGCCTGATGGAAACGCACCTCATGCTTGGCCGGGTGCACATTGACATCTACCTGATGGGGATCCAGCTCCAGCATCAGCACATAGCCGGGTTGTTCCAACTCGGCCAAACCGGCAAAGGCCTGCCTGACCGCATGATTCACCAAACGGTCCCTGATCAAACGACCATTGACATAAAAATAGTGAGTATCACAAGGATCAACTTGCCAGGGGGACTGCAGGTAGCCACTGAGGCGCATATCGTCATGCTGACATTCCACCTTCAATGCTTGCTCAGCAAACGGCCGACCACAGACCTGAGCCAGCCGTTGCAGATATTGGGCTTCATTGTCTGCCGGACGATAATTGCGGACCTGTTTGCCATTGTGTTTCAGCGTCAGGTGGATTTCCGGCCTGGCCAGCGCAATCCGTTTCAGCCACTCATCGATATGGGTGAATTCTGTCTTGTCACTCTTGAGGAAACGTCTGCGCGCCGGGGTATTGAAGAAGAGATCGACCACTTCAATACTGGTGCCCACTGGATGAGCCGCAGGCAGTATCTTGACCCCCATATCCGCGCCTTCGGCGTAAGCAAGCCAGGCCTCGGATTGTTCGGCCGTGCGAGATGTCAGGGTCAGGCGGGAAACAGAACTGATACTGGCCAGCGCCTCACCTCTAAAACCAAAGCTGAGAATGGCTTCAAGATCGTCCAGTGTATGCACCTTGGACGTAGCGTGACGAGACAGCGCCAGTGCCAGTTCATCCTTGCCAATACCGCCGCCATTGTCCTGAATTCGAATAAGCTTGGCGCCGCCCTTATCGATTTCGATATCGACTCGGGTTGCACCGGCATCCAGGCTGTTTTCCACCAGCTCCTTCACGACGGAGGCCGGCCTCTCTACCACTTCGCCCGCCGCAATCTGGTTGGCCAGTTGTGGGGGTAATATCTGAATTGCCATCTCTTCCTCAGGCTCTGGGGATAACCAGTTGCTGACCTATACGGACTACATCCGATTTCAGGTTATTGGCTTTCTTGATATCGGCCACCGACACCTCATAACGATTGGCGATTACCGACAGAGATTCACCTCTGACAACCTTGTGTTTAATAGCGCCCTGCTTGGCCAGCATGGTTCCGGCCGGCGGATTGGCTTCAAAATACTTGAGTACACCTTTATGAATCGCCTTGGCCAGTTTGTCCTGATGGTTGGCATTACTGAGCAGCCTCTCTTCCTGTGGGTTGGAGATAAAACCAGTCTCCACCAAAATGGACGGGATATCAGGCGATTTGAGCACCGCCAGACTCGCCGACTCGGGCTTGTGCTTGTGCAGTTTGGTCACCTTGCCCAAACCAGAAAGAATATCGCTGGCCACTGTGTGACTCATCGCCATAGATCTATCCATCGACATATCCAGCAAGGTCATCGCCAGATACTGCTCATTGTCGGTATTTTGAATAATCTCACCGGCACCACCGAGCAGCTCTGAGTGTTTCTCTTTCTGCTCCAGCCAGCGGCCAATTTCGGTATTGGCCCGTCGCATGGAGAGCACCCACACAGAGGCGCCTCTGGGCTGAGGTGAAGTAAAGGCATCGGCGTGGATAGAGATCAGCAAATCGGCCTTACTCTGACGCGCCAGTTCCGAGCGACGGTTCAGGTTAACAAAATAGTCGCCGGTACGGATCATCACGGCTTTAAGTCCGGGAGTCGCATTAATTTTCTTTTCCACTCGCTTGGCAATCGCCAATGACACCTTCTTCTCGTACAAACCGGAAGGCCCGATAGATCCAGGGTCATCACCACCATGGCCGGCATCGATAGCAATAATCACATCCCGCACCGCTTCAGTGGCTGTCGGGGTCACCCTGGCTTTGGCCGAAGTGCTCTTGTCATCAAGGTCCACCACCAAACGGTTGCCGTATGGTGCAGTTGGCGGCAGAGAGAACAGATTGGCCTTAGCGGCCCGTTTGAGATCTATGACCACCCGCAGCGTGCCTTTCTCCGGCGGTTGGCTCAAACGCACCTTTTTGACCAAGGGGCTGTTGTTTTCAACTTTTTCCAGCTTGACGCCATTGGTGCTCTTTTTCAGATCCACCACAAGTCTGTCAGGGTTGCTCAGCGTGAAATAGCTGTAGTCAGGAGCTTGGCTTAAGTCAAAAACCACCCGGGTCGACTCGGGCGCCGCCCAAATACGCACTCCGTCGAGTTTATTGGCCGCCCAAATCGGCGCCGCCACCACCCAACAGATAACAAAAAAAGTCAGTTTAAATAAGATGTTATTAGTCTTTACCATTGTTTGTTATTTTTCTTAATAGCACCTTACCCTTGTCGGAATCGGCTTGCAGAGAAATTTCGCGACCAGTATTAGCATATTTGATATGCAGATGTATATCGGCAGCAGGCAAGCATCCCATTCCCTGTTCCGGCCATTCAATAATGCAAAGGCTGCGGTCGTTGAAGTAATCCCGGATCCCCATAAACTCCAGCTCTTCAGGATCGCTGAGTCGATAAAGGTCGAAATGATATACTTCGATTCCTTCAAGCTCATAAGGTTCCACGAGTGTATAGGTCGGACTCTTAACCGCACCTTGATGACCCAAGGCCTGAATTAAGCCACGGCTGAAAGTCGTTTTGCCGGCACCAAGTTCTCCGGTCAGATAAATGGTCAACGGCGCACTGATCAAGGCCGCCAATTGTCGCCCGAAGGCGACAGTTTGAGTCTCATCTGCCAATTGCAGAGTCAAGCTGTGTTCGATAGTCATTTAAGTGTGGATCCACGCCTTACATTGGCCCGTTAAGCTTACAAGTCAGTGTTTACCAGATGGCGGATCCAGGGCATAAGATCGCTGGCAAGCATGCCTCTCTCCCCGTTACGGGCAGCAAGGTCGGCTGCGCCGCCGTGAACTATCACCCCTGCCACAGTCGCGCGGGTGTTGTCCAGTCCCTGAGCCATCAGCGCGCCGATTATACCAGATAACACGTCGCCGCACCCACCGCTGGCGAGCCCGGGATTCCCCACAGGGGCAACAAATAGCTGTTTACCGTCATAAATGAGAGTGCCTGCACCCTTGAGCAGTACCACACCGCCATATTGAGCTTGCAGTTTTCTGACCGCTGCAAACCTGTTGGCTTCGACATCAGCAATATCCGTTGCCAGCAACCTGGCGGCTTCCCCCGGATGGGGGGTCAGAACCCGATTCTCCTGGGAGCGTTTTTCCTGGCTCAAGAGATTGAGCGCATCGGCATCCAGCACACAGGGCTTATCGCTCAGACTGACCGCCTTGAACAGATTATATCCCCAGTCGGCGCGGCCAAGCCCTGGCCCCAACACCAGTACCTGTGCCCAGCCAAGGCGCAGATAAACTTCCATATCCACCAATTCACAGCCCCAGAACATAAGTTCCGGCCTGTTGGCATTGACCGTGAGCTGATGCTCCGGCCGGCTCACCACAGTCACCAAACCGGCGCCAGCCCTGAGACAAGCTTCGCCCGCCAACCTGACAGCCCCACCCATGCCATAATCGCCGCCTATGACGGTAACCTTGCCCGATTTACCCTTGTGACTGTCCCTGGGGCGGGCATCGAAAAGCCCTTTGAGGTACTCAGTGCCGACTCTGACTACATCTGAAGGCGGCAAGTAATCACTTAGTCCCAAGTCAACAAAATGCAGTTCGCCGCAGCAATGCCTGGCCCTGCCGGTCAAGAGTCCTTGCTTCAAAGCCGCAAAGCAGAGTGTCTGCTCGGCTTCGACTGCCGCCCCAAGAGCTGCGCCGGTATCGGCATCTATGCCGGAAGGCAAATCCAGACTCAGCACCCTGGCCCTTGCCGTATTTATCTGGGCTATCATGCCAGCGGCTTCCGGCCGCACATCACCCTTGAGGCCGGTTCCCAACAGACCGTCCACTATCCAATCGTATTCAGCGGCGGTTATCTCTGATACCTGAGCCAGTTCCGGCGCGGATTGCTGTAACTTATTCCAGGCTTGCCCCCACTCAGTGCTGGGCTGACTGGCGGGGAAGATAAACAAGCTGGCGTTGAAACCCGAGTTCAATAACCAACGCAAACAAACCAAGGCATCGGCACCGTTGTTTCCCTGCCCGGCAATGACCAGCACCCGGCTGTCCGGGGCCAGTTTGACCGCCAATGCCTCAAAAGCAGCTTTTCCGGCCCGCTCGACCAACTCATAGAGACTGCCCTGCTCAGCCGCCACCCAGTCCAACTCGGCCTGGCGTACAGCCTTGGCGCTATACAGCTGACGGGGCATATCTGACAAATCCTGGGCCATATCGATTCTCCTATCTCCTGACTGACAGATACTGATGACTTGTTAACTCGAAAAAATCCGCTCGTTCACTAAACTTATGCTGTGGCAAAGGATGCCGGAAGGAAGCACAGGAATGATGCTACTGACACTGCTTATTTTAATACTCTGCGTATTACTGTTGGGATTACCCTTTAACTGGGTATTTCCCTGGTTCTGGCTCCTGGCTCTCTGCGCCTTATTGGTCGCCATCGGCATCTTTCGGGCGCTGACGCTACCGATAAAAAATCAGCATAAAGACTGTGATGATTGATAACACACTAGCAGTAAAGTCAGTGAGTATTTATGACTTGAATCAGAACAAGTTGATAAAAATGAAAAAGCCCGGTCTGGGCCGGGCAGAACTAACGGCAGACCCAAGCAGATCCGCCAAGTCTGGGAGAAGTTAAATATCGTCCATACGTATAGTACTGTGCACCAGTCGTTGCTGCTGGATCTTCTCGACCCGCACCAAGTCTTCCAATGCCCCTTTCACCTCGGCCGAAGCCGACGAACCGGCAGTTTTTTCCAGCAAGGCAATCAAGCGGTTTTCCAGATCCAGATGCAGATTCAGCACATCATCTTCTGTCATATTGGCCGCCAGCATGGTATCGCGGCAGCGCTTGCCGAAGTCCTCAAAGACAATGTCTTTGTACCAGGTATCGAGGATCTTGTTTGGCGCATCATCGATATAGTTTTCAAGAGTTTCAGCAATATGTTTCTGATGCTGTTCAAAATATTCCAGCATTAGTTTGACCCTGGATGAGTCGGCCTGAGTGTGTAATCTATGATAGAGCTGAGCCATATCAAGACGACATTTCGCTATAAATTCAAGGAGTTCACGTAACTGTTGAATACGCATCTGCCTATCTCCATTCTTCTGCCGTCAACGGCACAATTCAATTCGGTATGAAGACATTATGGAAGTAAAAAAGGTGGGAATATTTGAACAAGGTCATAAATCAGTGCTTACAAATGTCGCTACATTAGACAAAACGCAAGAAACCTGCGGCAGATCACGAAAAGCACTTTTTAAGGATTTTGAGGGGGAAATAAAGATTGGAGCGACATATCGGGTTCGAACCGATGACCTGTACCTTGGCAAGGTACCGCTCTACCAACTGAGCTAATGTCGCATCGCTTATTTGCTTCATCATCCGAGCTGACAATCAACAAAGGTACCAACCTTCTGTTTTATCAACTGAGCTAATGTCGCATTGCTTAATCGCTTCATCATCCGAGCTGACAATCAACAAAGGTACCAACCTTCTGTTTTATCAACTGAGCTAATGTCGCATCGCTTAAGTCCACATTTAAAGACAGTGGGCATCTGGAATTTGGAGCGACATATCGGGTTCGAACCGATGACCTGTACCTTGGCAAGGTACCGCTCTACCAACTGAGCTAATGTCGCATCGCTTATCTGCTTCATCATCCGAGCTGATAATCAACAAAGGTACCGACCTTCTATTTTATCAACTGAGCTAATGTCGCATCACTTAAGTCCACATTTAAAGACAGTGGGCGTCTGGAATTTGGAGCGACATATCGGGTTCGAACCGATGACCTGTACCTTGGCAAGGTACCGCTCTACCAACTGAGCTAATGTCGCATT
>NZ_JBKORL010000004.1:0-67745 GCF_047314525.1 Shewanella sp. BJSY2023SW007
GGTAAGTGGTGCCGGGGTAAGCAACAAAGCCAAGCAATACATCCCCATTAACCTTAATCCGTTGGTGATGTTGCAGAAACAGGCTTAAGCCTGCCGTTGGCCTGCCTAGCAACCGCAGCTTTTGTATGAACCTCGCAGATTTCTCGTCTCAGAGAGTCTACTTCCAAAAATCCGTCGTTATTTATCAGAGACTGCCCCCTGCAACGAGCTTCTTTGCAGCTCAGAAAGTGTTTAGGATGTCCTGTATATCAGACGAGAATGTCCTGTATATCAGTATATCACCAAACAAACATTGAGGTGGTAGGGTGAAACAGACAATCCTCAAAATAGTGTTGCGCTTGTTCCCTGAGCTGTCAGCGGGACTACACCTACCGCGCTGGGGGAAAATGGTCGCACTGCCTGAATTACCTTCGCTTGAGGGGGAACGCCACAGTGACCCTTTCTATCCGCGCTATGCGGCCGATGTGCAGCTGCTGGATGAGAACGGCAGCCCGACAAAATCCAAACTGTTGCAGGCGGTGCCATTGCCAGTATCGGGAATAGGCAGCAAAGCCGGCCGTTTGGAACCGCCGGCCATTGGCGCTTTGGTTGAACTGGGATTTGCCTATGGCAGGCCAGACAAACCATTTATCCGCACAGTGCTGCCATTTGGGTGGGACCTGCCGGCAATCAAGCCTGGCGAAGTCCGCACCCAAGTGCGTGATGGGGTCTATCGTCACATTGATGATGTGGGCAATTTTGACCACCAAACAGACCAGAACCTTACCGACACAATCGGCAAACTGGCCAAACTGCAATGCCAAACACGTGAGGTGATCGCCAGCGCGACACAGGATTACCGCAGCCCGAAAACGTAGCTGGGCAGTGAAGATGAAAACGTGCTCAAGCTGCTATCTGAACTCATGGGAACGGTAGCCGAGCTGGCAACCATCTGTGCCAGTCATACTCATGCCAATGGTGCAACACCGGATCAATCCAGTGACTTTAACAGCAAGGCATCGCTGGCCGACGGTCAAAAAGATAGACTGGACCCGATAACCAAGTAACGGCCCCTTCATCTAAATGCGCAACTGTACCACTTATCTAATTAGATAAGTGGTACAGTTGCGCCGCTATCAATATACCTAAACAAACCTTGATGACTGGCATTGTCCTTACGTAAATCACCACCTACGCAATTCTACGTCACGAAATTCGCACTCTTCCTCACCCTCCTGCGCAGTTTGCACCTCAATTTATTTTCAGTTTTGAATTTGTTCAGTATATGGCACCACCAAGCGCAGGCTCTGGGCCGGGAAAAGGATCGAAGATCTGAAAAGATCGCGGTTAATTTCACTGTTTTACAGTTATACAGGCTGGTCTTAATGGGTTGTTGGATTCATAACGTGATGTTTTTTAATAAAATAGGTTGGTTTTTGTGGGGGTTTTTAAGTGAAGGCCTTTTGCAAGGTAATCGGAAAAGTAAGATCTGAAGCGGGTTTGCTGGAAAGTAGAACTGAAATTCAGGGGATTGTGGGCACTGGTGGGCAAAAAATTTTTCTGTGTGGGCAATCGGTGGACAAAACCAAAAGAAAAAGGGTTAGCATTTCTGCTAACCCTTTGTTTTATTTGGTGGAGGCGGCTCAACCTGAACCCACTTTCCTTAACCCACTGATTCGTATCTAAACCCAACGGTTTATGATGTAGCACACAATGTAGCACAAGTTCAGACTGAATCAGAGTGAATTGTTTAATTATCTTCTCCTCGACCACACTGGTAAATCACTACCACACCTCCAACAATTAGCAGAAGTGGTAAGAACTTAATGATTAAGCCTAAAAACACTGTGATGTCCATTTCTGCTGGTCTTCCTAAGTCTTTATTTAATCAAATAAATCCTTTACTTTTGCTGCTGCTTTGGCTTTCACCTTATCATCAATACAGTTAGCAACTGCAATCAATGCTGAGGCTATCAAAGCTAAGTCATCTGTATAGCCCAATACAGGCGTTAAATCGGGTATTAGATCTATTGGTGAAACTAAATAGGCTAATGCACCATAGATAATGGTCTTCTCTTTCGTTCCGCACTTTTCGCTATCGAGTGCGTAATAAAGCCTAAACACTTGCTCGATGCCATCCTTTCCTATGTCTTTACAAAATTTGATGACTTTATCCCAAAAGCTTTCTTCGTTGAAATTCTCAACTACAAACTCATTCTCTCTATTCATGTTATTCTCCGTTTAGTTTTTATATATGTATCATATTGTTATGGCTTTTTGATGGTGTTGCTTATTTCGCTTTACTGTCAATTGTCGTATTCTTGTACATCAGTTGTAAACCAAATCTGATCACATATTGTGAAGAAGATCAAAAGCAACATTAGAGTTGCTTTGATACGATTCTTCGAACACTTGACAATGATATGCCTGTAGTCCGGGCTATTTCTGCCTTTGACATGTGTTGGTCTAGTAATGCCAGTACTTCAACAGATTTAGCCATTGCTGTTGGAGCTCTACCTTTGTATCTCCCTTTTTGCTTTGCTATTGCAATTCCTTCTGCCTGTCGCTCCAGCATTAGTTCCCGCTCGAAGGTGGCTATCGCTCCGACCATGGTTAACATGAGCTTTCCCGTGGGCGTCCCTGTATCAATCCCAAGGTTCTGGATTTTCAAGGTGACTTGCTTACCGGAGAGGTACTCTGCTATCTCCAGCAGGTGGCGGGTGTTCCTTGCCAGTCTGTCCAACTTGGTCACAACGACCGAGTCCCCCTCCCGTACAAATTCCAGCATCAGATTGAGCTGTGGGCGGTCGTCTTTGGCACCGCTGACTTTCTCCTTAAATACCTTATCGCAGCCACTGAGGGCGGTGAGTTGGGCGTCGAGGCTCTGGCCTGTGGTTGATACTCGGGCATATCCAATGGTAGCCATAATGGGTCTCCATAGTCGGTCAATAGGGTCAGGGTTTACTGACCAAACGTGTCAAAAGTCGGAAATGGATCCTAGTGACACGGTTTTCACTGCGGTTCGTGTCGTGTCACTAGGGCTTGGTTTAATGACATTGCAAACAGTCAGTACCTGTCCTTATTCGTCATCCTCCGGATATTCCATCCACAGTTCCTCGTCGTCGAGAAACCGGTCAATGAATGCCTGAATCAGAATGGGTACGACGGTTATCAGTGCCGCTTTGGCGACTTGCTTAAACAGTTCGTTGATGGCGTTCTCCTCTGTATCGGTTTTGGGAGTTAGGCAAGTGAAGCCCCACTGCACGATGATATGTAGTGAAGCTCATGGAGAAGGGGATGAGCTCCCCACCTTTCTTATACCGAGCTTGAGAGCCCTTTTGGGTATAAGTCAGGTGGAAAGTGTCCCCCCTTTTGGAGAGAGGGGGGATTTATTCGAGTTGACAGCGTTTCAGGAATTCTGCTGTCAAACCCATGAGGGCAGGGCGCTTGGGGGGATTTCCTATAGAAGATTGAAAACTCGGTGCAGTGCGTACCCCCCTATAGGGTGTGTTTGCAGAAGTCAAACTGTCACACGTGTCAGCACGCTGGTTGTGTGTTGGTAACTTATTGTTTATTTGGTAGATTGTCTGTGACACTGGGTTGTCATCGGTGACAGAAAGGGTGCCGTTTGAACCATCTACTTGCACAATATTTCCGTAGTTGCTGTAACGTGTTGATTCGATTTGCTTTAGAGTTTCTTCCCAGCCATTATCAATCAGCAGAACCCGTGTATGTTTACCTTTGAGCTTCATTTTGCGGGTTGAATGTTCGACGCCTAATTCTTTCAATAGCGTGGCGATGAAGTTTAAGGGCTGCTTGGTCTCAGGGAATACTCCAATGTGATCATCTTCGTCCAGAGCACCCTGAGCCGATTGAGTGGATACATAGAACTTACCCGTCACTTGGTGCCGACGAATGGCCTCTTTTGCCATCCAAATCTGATATGACTTGCTATCGTACGGATACTTCCACTGTTCGGTGCGACCGATCCAAGTATGCATATCTTCGACTTTGACTCTGATGGTTCTCATGCCTTTCTTGAGATGGTATCTGTCTCTTTGATTGTCGATTCGCTGTTGGTGAGCCGATTTGTGGTAGTCCTCATCAAACTCAATAACTAGGGTCTCGCTCATAGCAGGTTCTACTTCGTTCTCGATTTTCAGCAAGAAGTCTACGTTGTATTTTCCGGTGTTCACCTGCTGTTGCAAACTGAACTCAAGGCCGTTGCGGGCGTTAGCTGAGATATCTTTCAGCGTGTCAGCCAACTCCATTGCAAACTGCTCTTCATAACGACTCTTACCAGGAGGACGGGGGATGGGAAGACCGCAGACCTTCGCAATCCCGTCCACCCAATGTCTGTTATAGGCAGCGTTGGGGCCGTATAACAGCAGGTACATCGCGGTAGTTGGCGGGGCTACATAGGTGTATTCCGGCCTCGCTGAGTTCAGTGTCAGCGAGTCCAATTCCCCGGCCTTTTCGAGTTTTTTAATGGCTCTTCGCATCCATTGCGTAAACCTCGTGCATTTGCCGTCCGCACCATGAAGATGCCTGTACAAAACACGTAATCTTACCCAACGGATCTTTGTCCAGAACTCCTCATAAGCTTCGAGGTTGTAGAAGGTCTTCGGTGTGTATGTGGAAAGGTTACTCATGCTGCTTCCCCTTCGGATTCAGTTGGATTGCAGTGAAAGGCGTTGGGCTGGACTGGTGAGATTGCTGCTGTGGCTTCATCATAGTTAATCGTGTTGATGATGCGTGCCAATTCGGATACGTCTTCTGGTATGAGACCACCGTACTGGCTACCAGCATGACCAATCAGTCTTGCAATGTTTTCTGGGTTGGTTTCAACGCGATTGAGCTTGTCTTTCACTGAATGCCTGAAGGCATGCGGGGTAACATGTTTTGGAAGTCCCAGAGCATCTCTGAAGTTCTTGATGAACCATTCACTGGGTTTGTTACTGTAGTTCCCTTGTATGAGGCTGATGTTGTTGAACAGGCGTTCTCCGCCCTTGCTGCGAATGTCGTCGACAAACTGGAGAAAGCCTAGCCGTAACAGCTCGTTGTGGATAGGAATAGCTCGTTCTGCATTCGCGGTCTTAAGGTAATGGTGAGCGGTGCTGGCTTCGACAACAAAGCAATTAATCTCTCCTATTTTCCGGATATTGCTGACATGCAGCTGCGATATCTCTCCCAAACGCATGCCGCTATAGGCTGCGATGAGCGGTAGCCAGAAGTGGCTGGCATGTTGAATTTGTTTGGTCTTGATGCCCTTATGCTCAACAAACAGGGGGTGTGCAAATATCCGCTGGGCTTCTGCGTTCGTTATCGGATCACGCTTGGCAATTTTGGCTGTTTTGGGGGCTGGCAAGTTGTCGTCGGGGAGTGGATTACGCTCGATGAAGCCCATGGAACCACACCAACGGAAGAACTCCCTGAGGCGATTCATGTGATTGTTGGCCGTGGTCACGGAGATCCGCAGTGCATCATCGTCTGTGAGGCAAGCGTTCAGGCCGTCAGTGGCGATATCTGATTTTTGTTTACCTTTGATTAATCGTACCAAAATGGCTCTAAGATGTCGTCCCTGAGTGCGATTCAGGTCGCGAACAGGGACGCTTCCCAAGTGATGTAGAGCAATGAACAGGGTATGTTCATACTGTTTGATGGTTCTGGCTTTCCAGCCTTTCTGGAGGTTCTCCGACAGGTACGCATCTATCACTTCAGAGAGCATTTTTTCGGACGCCGGTTCAGTTCCCTGTTCGGGAGTTGAACCAAGGGCTTGCGGCAGCTCTTCAATGTTTTTGGGCGGTTGGTTCTTCAACAATGCATCATAGACAGAAGGCACCAAGTCGCAGACCTTCCGTACCAGTTTGTCGTAGATGGCAGGGGATGGCCGAGGAGTCGCAGTATCTTCAAAGTAATCCTTAACCAATCGCTGGGATTGTCTCAGATCATTAAGCTTTGATGCCTCTTGGGTCAGTGACTTGAACTCGTGCAGCTGCTCAAGCCACTCGATGTATTCGCCTTCTGTTCTTCGGCGGGATTGCCAGCGGTCGAGTTCCAGCTGGTGGTAGTGGTGGATTATTTTTTGTGCAGTAACTTTGATTGAACGAATGATAGTAGATTCCATTTCAAATATCTCACTTTCTGTTCCTGCCTGAGCTTTTTCAGGCAATAGGAAGCCGTCGTCGTGATGTACACGCAAAAACGGCCAGTTGGTGAGTATCGTCATGGAATGGTTGGCCATTTGATTCCCCCTAGAAGGCGAGGGCTTCGTCCATAGATACTTGCTAAGGAGTATCACAAGGACAATAGCTGAACGCTTATCGTCGGTTTTGAGTGATAGCCTGAGCACTGCATTTGTACTAGATTTTGGTAGTCTTTGTCTATACCACCAGATGCGGCCTCGTTGATAAAGATAGGTGGGCTCTTTTGATGCCATGTAACACACTCCTGTAGCACAGTGGTGTCAGGCTTAGATAAGAAAAAAGGACTGAAACCTTAACAGAATCAGTCCTTTATAGATTTGGTGGAGGCGGCGGGACTTGAACCCGCGTCCGAAAAACCTACGCTCAAGGCGCTACATGCTTAGTCTCTCTTTTATTTAACCGGTTGAACTCCGAAAGACAGGATTCCAAACGGTGAGCCTGGTACTGTTTCGCGGTTCACCCCCAGACAAGGTTCCCTCGCTAGCACTATGTAAGGTGACCATCAAATCCACTGCCCATGTGCGAGACCTGTGGTAGATGGCTAGCGGCCTTAAGCTGCTAGAGCGTAGTTATCGTCGTTTGCAACTATAACTGTGCGGCTTTTTACGAGGCCAACCGCCCCTCGGCATGCTCCCGGAGTTTCGCGAATCCCGTCGAATCCAGAATCGCCCCCGTGATGTGTTGATTGTAACCTCTTTGCCACCTGCTTACCAAGGCTTTAATTAGCAAAGGACAATCACTTGCTGGTTATCCGTACAATTGGTGTGCGAAATAACAAAAAATATCAGTTACTTGCTCTTCATGACCCGGGCTTTTTCGATAGCCCAGTCACGTTGTTTAATATCGTCGCGCTTATCGTGGGCTTTCTTGCCCTTACCCAAGCCTATCTCAACCTTGACCCAGGCACCTTTGCGCCAGTACATGGAGATGGGCACTATGGCGTAACCCTGCCTTTCAACCAAGCCGGCCAGACGGTCCAGCTCACGGCGATTGAGCAGCAGTTTACGCATGCGGGTTGGGTCGCAGACCACATGAGTGGATGCCGCGCTGAGTGGGGTGATATTACAGTTGTGCAGGAAGGCTTCGCCATTTTTCAGCATGACAAAGCTTTCCGACAGATTCACCTTGCCGGCGCGGATGGATTTGACCTCCCATCCCATTAGGGACAGACCCGCTTCGAATTTTTCATCAAAGCGATATTCAAAGGTCGCACGCTTGTTCCGGGCAATGGTTGCCGGAGCGTTTGCGGATTTTTTTGCATTCTTCTTAGCCATAGGCTGGCTATTATACGCAGCAGCAGCCAATTTGGAATTGGCCTGGAAGAATATTTTGAGTTGTGGGCAGTAGCTTAGGGTTTTGTTGCTGGCTTTTTGAGCGCTTACAGAGGCAGGACTCATTGCGATGGAACAAAGGATGCGTTTTTTGACCGGCATGCTAAAATCCGGGTCTGTTTTTGAGTCAGCCAAGAGTATCAACCAACGGATGCCACAGATTTCCCGCAGTGTTCTGGTGCGTTACAGTGCGAAGCAGATGTACCAGCTAGTCAATGATGTTGAGTCTTATAAAGAGTTTCTCCCTGGTTGCGTTGGCGGCAAGGTGTTGGAGTTTGATGGTAAAACCATGCTGGCGTCGGTAGATATCAGTAAGGCTGGGATCAGCAAGACCTTTACCACACGTAATCAGGTGGTGGAGGGGAGGAGTATTGAGCTGCAACTGGAGAATGGTCCTTTCAAGCATTTGACCGGTCATTGGTATTTTACCGAATTGGCCGAAGATGCATGTAAGGTGGAGTTTGAGTTGAATTTTGAGTTCTCCAGCGCTTTGGTGGGTATGGCATTCGGCAAGGTATTCAAAGAGCTGGTTACCTCTATGGTTACGGCTTTTACTCAAAGGGCGAAGGAAGTATACAGTGGCAAGTGAACAGGAAAAATTCAGTGTCGATGTCATTTATGCCTTACCGACACAACAGAAGGTGATCAGTGTTTCCGTGACGCCGGGTACCAGTTTTATCGAGGCTGTACGTCAGAGTAACATCCAGGCTTTTTTCCCTGAGATTGACTTGGAAACGGTGAAACTCGGAACCTTCAGTCGTCAGGTCAAACATGATGACGAAGTTGAACCCGGGCAGAGAATTGAAATCTATCGTCCTTTGATTGCCGACCCCAAAGAGGTTCGCCGTAAGCGTGCCGAGAAGGCTGCGGAAGAAGGGCGGATAAATAAAGTAACCGGCGCCAAAATAAGCTGAGTTACTTTGCTGAACCCAAGATCTTAAAAAAGCGCCTGTTGGCGCTTTTTTAAGATCTTGGGTTCAAGCTTAGGCCTAAGCCGTTACTTACGGTCCTGTTCGTGCTTGTTCATCTTGGTTGGATCCTGCTCTTCAACCAAAGGTTTTTCATCGCCGCGCTGCTGAGGGATCTGCGGCGTTAGCTCAGGGCTGTTGGCCATTGGCAGGCTACTTTGTTCCAGCGGGGTATTGAATTCATTGCTTAGTTCGTAATCCCCAGTGACCTTGGTCAATTGATCGCCGCTAAAGTGCAGGATCAGTTCTTTGTGGGTAATGCTGGCATCACGACCACTCTTGTAATGGTATACATAGTACCAGGTATCATCCTTGAAGCTGTCCCGCAGTACAGGACGCCCAAGCACAAATTCCACCTGTTCCTTGGTCATGTCGATGCGCAGCTTTTCCACTTGCTGAGGCTCCATATAGTTGCCCTGTGGAATATCAGGCTTGTACACCAGCCAGTCAAAGACACTGCAGGCACTGAGTGAGAGGGTGAGCGCACTGACGCTCAGCAGGGTAAGACTTTGCTTTTTAATTGACATTGAATGTGCTACTTCATGAAAAACTGTCGGCCATAATACCCAAGCCCAGCCCGTGCTGACAAGGGCTATTGACTTGGCGCTTGAGGCTTCGACAACATAAAAGTGACTTGGTTCGTCTCTCTGTTGCCAAATTGTTGTCTTGGTTCAAATTAACTCCCGGCAAATAGAATAAGTTAGCGGGGGCGGCGGCTGATTTTAGTCGTTTCAGTTAAATGGGTTCCAGTTAGACTGCCAAGAAATTTGAAATCGTTTTGCCGGCTTGCAATAAGCCTGCTGCATCATTGAAAACCATTTGTATTTAAAAGACTTATTTTTAAATAGGTTCAAAATTTCGGTTATCAAGGCCTATAAAGCTGGCTATACTGAAACTCCCGTGATAGGCCCGAGTCAAACTTGCTTTGGGCCATTTAGATCATCCATGCCTTTTATCCCTGTATATAAGTGTGGCAAACAACAGCCTTCTATTGCTATTTGTTAAGGAGTCTCGATGGAACAGGCCGGCATTTTTACCTCTGTGCTCATGTTTTTGCTCGCTGCCGTGGTGTTGGTTCCACTTGGCAAGCGCTTTGGTATAGGCCCCATACTTTCTTACCTCGCCGCCGGAGTATTGCTTGGACCGGGCGGTGTTGCTGTGGTTTCCGAGCCGGCTGCTGTGCTTCATTTTGCCGAGCTTGGGGTGATCCTCATGCTGTTTGTCATGGGGCTGGAGTTGACCCCAGGCAAACTCTGGGAACTTCGCAGTGCCATATTTGGCCTAGGCAGTGGTCAGTTACTGCTGTCCTGGGCAGCGGTCAGCGCTTTGGCATTCGGTGTCGGGCTTTCCATTGAAGCCGCTATCATTGTCGGTGCAGCTCTGTCCCTGTCTTCTACAGCATTTGCGGTGCAATTAATGAATGAGCAGCGACTGCTCACTACACCAGTGGGGCGTGATGCCTTTGGGGTATTGCTGATGCAGGATCTGGCGGTGATCCCCATGATGCTGCTGATTGCTTATCTGTCGCCAAGCGGCGCCGACCCGGCTCATCATGCCGTACCCAGGTATTGGACCTGTGTAGCTTTATTGGGATTTTTGCTGGTGGGTAAATATCTGCTTCCCAAAGTATTGCAGTTGGTGGCGGCCAGTGGGGTGCGCGAAGTGCTGACGGCGTTTTCGCTATTGCTTGTGATGGGCAGTGCGGCGTTAATGGCCTGGCTCGGGCTGTCGGCCGGTATGGGGGCGTTTTTGGCCGGTATCATGCTGGCCAACTCGGGTTATCGCCATCAGCTTGAAACCGATATTGAACCTTTCAAGGGTTTGCTGTTGGGGCTGTTTTTCATGGCCGTAGGCATGACCATGGATCTTGGCTTACTGCTGAAGGAGCCTTTGGCGTTGTTGGGGATCCTCTTTGGCATGCTGGCGGTGAAGACTTTGGTACTTATGTTGCTTGGGAAGTTTAGACACCATACCTGGCGCAGTGCCATGGTGTTGGGGTTGATCCTGGCCGAAGGCGGTGAATTTGCTTTTGTACTGCTTTCCCAAGCGCAGTTGTCAGGGCTTTTATCCGAAAAAATCAGCCAGATGTTGGTATTGGCTATAGGTTTGTCGATGGCGATAACGCCTTATTTGTTGAAATTGTTCAGGCTGCTAGGCAAACCGGCAGAAGCGAGCCGTTTACCTGATGTGATAGAAGCGTCAGAAAGCGAGGTGGTCATCGCCGGTTTTGGCCGCATGGGACAGATAACCGGTCGTATTTTGGCATCCTCGGGGATCCCGTTTGTGGCGCTGGATAAAGATGCCCGCCATGTGGATGTGGTGCGCCAGTTTGGGGGGGAAGTGTATTTTGGTGATGCCAAGCGGCTCGATATGCTGTTTTCGGCCGGTTTGCCCAAGGCGCGGGTGATCCTGGTAGCGGTCAACAATGTGGAAGATTCATTGCAGATAGTGACTCAGGTGAAGACGCACTTTCCCCATGTAGCCGTGGTCGCCAGGGCCCGTGACCGTAACCATGCCTATCGTTTGATGAGTCTTGGAGTGACGTCGGTATTTCGGGAAACCTTCGGCTCGGCCCTCAGTGCCAGTGAAAGTGTGTTGCAAACACTGGGACTCAGTCAGGTACAAGCCAATGAGCGGGTGAAGATATTTGCCGAGCACGACAAGGCACAGGTTGAAGCCGGAGCCAAGCACAAGGACGATCTTAAGGAGCTTATTCGCTTGTCAAATAAGGGCAGGGCAGAGCTGGAGTCCTTGATGCGAGCTGATAAAGACAAGGGGCTATAATGGAAGGAGCGAACAAGTCCCATGTGTGGTCTGGGGCGGCTTACTAACCGGCAAGCTAAGCTCTACAACAGAGAACACCACGGGGAATTATTCGCATCTTTTTAAGCGTGGTCGGATAAATGAGAGCTTGTCTTACGTTTCTTGCTTGGATGTTTGATCTAGGTTTTGGGCAGTTTTTATTCGGCTTATGGTGAGTTTAGCTTTATAAGCCAGGTTCTATACCCAATCATCATTATCTCAAGCCTTATAGGAGTGACTGTTTCAAGCGCACAACAGGAAATTGAAGTGGTTGCAGTTTGCTGCGGATAAAGGGCTGATAGATATTAAAGAGGTACAAAAAATCCGATGACCAGAGGTCATCGGATTTGGACTTTAAACACTTAGATTTAACGCTTGTCCAGTTCCACGAAGTCGCGGGAAGTCGCGCCTGTGTAGAGCTGACGTGGACGGCTGATCTTGTGACCAGGCTGATCCAGCATCTCTTTCCAGTGGGCAATCCAGCCAACGGTGCGGGCCAGGGCAAAGATAACGGTAAACATGGAGGTTGGAATACCAATCGCCTTCATGATGATACCTGAGTAGAAGTCGACGTTTGGATAGAGCTTCTTGGAGATGAAGTATTCATCTTCCAGGGCGATACGCTCAAGTTCCATGGCAACATCCAGCAGAGGGTCGTTAACCTTGAGTTCGGCCAGCACTTCGTGACAGGTTTCACGCATCACTTTGGCGCGTGGATCGAAGTTTTTGTAAACCCTGTGACCGAAGCCCATCAGACGGAAAGGATCATCCTTGTCTTTGGCGCGTTCGATAAACTCAGGGATGCGATCCACAGTACCGATTTCTTCCAGCATACGCAGACAAGCTTCGTTGGCACCACCATGGGCAGGTCCCCACAGCGAAGCGATACCGGCAGCGATACAGGCAAATGGGTTAGCACCTGAAGAGCCCGCCAGACGCACGGTTGAGGTTGAAGCGTTCTGCTCGTGATCGGCGTGCAGGATAAAGATGCGATCCATGGCACGTTCCACAATCGGGTTCACCTTGTATTCTTCACAAGGTACAGCGAACATCATCGACAGGAAGTTACCGGCATAGCTCAGGTCGTTGCGTGGGTACACGAACGGCTGTCCTATGGAGTACTTGTAGCACATGGCGGCAATGGTTGGCATCTTGGAAACCAGGCGGAAGGCTGCAATTTCACGATGACGGGCATCGTTGACATCCAAAGAGTCCTGATAGAAAGAAGACAAAGCGCCTGTCACGCCACAAAGCATGGCCATTGGGTGAGCGTCACGACGGAAGCCTCTGAAAAAGAAGGCCAACTGCTCATGCACCATGGTATGAGTTTTAACTGTGTAGGCGAATTTTTCATACTCTGCCTTACTTGGCAGCTCGCCGTACAACAGCAGGTAACAGAGATCCAGGTAGTCGGATTCTGTCGCCAGTTGATCTATCGGATAGCCACGGTGTAACAATACACCCTGCGCACCATCGATATAGGTAATTGCAGATTCACAGGAGGCCGTCGCGAGAAATCCTGGATCAAAGGTAAAGTAGCCTTTACTGCCGAGTTTACTGATATCGATTACGTCGAAACCAGCAGTTCCTTGTTTCACTGGCAGTTCAATCGAGTCGTTCCCTGGTAATTCCAATTTGGCTTTTAAATCAGCCATACCCCGTTCTCCTTACTTCATTCTTATGTGAGTGCGGCATGTCAAACGGCCATTACTTTACAGCCAATCCAGATCACATTTCAATTTAAATAAGCGTTTAAATTCGTTAGACCATGGTATAGGTAAGACCAATTTCCCTGATAACACCAGCACTTATCCTGTAAAAAGGGCAAAAAAACAAAATTTGGATAATGTGATGTTTGTATTTGACATTTACGACGAGTATACTTGCTGCGGCTCGCAAGAGCTACAAACGGCGGGCTTGGTTAGCATATCACTAATTAACTAATTTTGTGTGTTGTCAACAAGTTAGCTTTTTGTTTCAACCTTCTATTGTGAAACCCTTCTCTGTGACTTCAGTCACAGAACTGTGTAAGAGCAAAATCGGTTCACATAACAAAAAAAATGCTCAATGGAGCTGAGTGAGCAGAACGTGAAAAAGCAAAGACCTGTCCATTTAGATCTGCAGACCATTCGCTTCCCGGCGACTGCAATTGTGTCCATTCTACACCGGGTATCCGGTGTCATCATGCTGTTCGCTGTTGGTATACTTCTCTGGTTGCTGAATGCCTCGCTGGCGTCGGCCGAGAGTTTCCAAGGCGTACAATCTCTGTTAGACAACTTCGTGGTGAAGTTTATCCTGTGGGGCATTCTGACCGCACTGGCTTATCATTTGCTGGGCGGCTTGCGTCACCTGGTAATGGATACCGGTCGTTGGGAAGAGTTACCTTCGGGTAAGGCATCGGCCAAGGCAGTATTTGTCCTGACCGCAGTGTTTTCTGTATTAGCGGGGATCTGGGTATGGTAACCAATGCAGCGAGTTTTGGACGCAGTGGTGTTCATGACTTCATCCTATTACGCGCAAGTGCTGTCATTCTGGCCGTTTACACTATATTCCTGGTCGGATTCGCAGCTTGCAGTTCACCTCTCACCTACGACGTCTGGCATGGGCTGTTTGCTTCACTGCCGATGAAAGTCTTTACTCTGCTGGCGCTGATTGCGTTGCTGATCCATGCCTGGATCGGTATCTGGCAGGTACTGACTGACTACGTCAAAAACGTAGCACTGCGTGGGGTTTTACAGTTTGTCTTTGTCGTGACCGCCTTTGCTTATCTGGCGTCGGGCATAGTAATAGTGTGGGGTGTTTAAGTGGCTATTCCAGTACGCGAGTTTGACGCTGTCGTGATTGGTGCCGGTGGTGCCGGCATGCGCGCAGCACTGCAGATTTCTCAAGAGGGCAAGAGCTGTGCGCTCCTGTCCAAGGTTTTTCCTACACGTTCTCACACGGTTTCGGCTCAGGGCGGGATCACTGTTGCTCTGGGTAATGCCCACGAGGACAACTGGGAACACCATATGTACGACACGGTAAAAGGTTCCGACTTCATCGGTGACCAGGATGCCATCGAGTACATGTGTCAGACTGGCCCCGAAGCGGTTATCGAGCTGGAGCAGATGGGTCTGCCATTCTCCCGCTTTGAAAACGGCACTATTTATCAGCGTCCTTTCGGCGGTCAATCCAAGAATTTCGGTGGTGAGCAGGCGGCCCGTACCGCGGCTGCTGCTGACCGTACCGGCCACGCTCTGCTGCACTGCTTGTACCAGCAGAACGTCAAGAACAAGACTCAGGTATTTTCCGAGTGGTATGCCTTGGATCTGGTTAAAAACGAAGACGGTGCCATCGTAGGTTGTACTGCAATCGAAATTGAAACCGGTGAAATTGTTTACTTCAAAGCCAAGGCCACAGTGTTGGCTACTGGCGGCGCCGGTCGTATCTTTGCTTCTACTACCAATGCTCACATCAACACAGGTGATGGTGTTGGTATGGCTGCCCGTGCCGGGGTTCAGCTGCAGGACATGGAAATGTGGCAGTTCCACCCAACCGGGATTGCCGGTGCCGGTGTTCTGGTGACTGAAGGTTGTCGTGGTGAGGGCGGTTACCTGCTCAATAAAGACGGCGAACGCTTCATGGAGCGCTATGCACCCAACGCCAAAGACCTGGCATCCCGTGACGTGGTTGCCCGCTCCATGATGACAGAGATTCGTGAAGGCCGCGGTTGTGAAGGTCCTATGGGCCCACACCTGAAGCTGAAGCTGGACCATCTGGGCAAAGAAACCCTGGAAGCGCGTCTGCCTGGTGTATGTGAACTGTCCCGTACCTTTGCTCACATAGACCCCGCCGATGGCCCAATTCCGGTTATCCCGACCTGTCACTATATGATGGGTGGTCTGCCAACCAAGGTATCCGGTCAGGTGATCCACAAGAACGCCGATGGTACTGAAGAAGATATCAAGGGTCTGTTCGCCGTGGGCGAAATTGCTTGTGTATCGGTTCACGGTGCCAACCGTCTGGGTGGTAACTCACTACTCGACTTGGTAGTGTTCGGTCGTGCAGCCGGTCAACATCTGGGTAAAGCGCTGGATGAAACCGCAGATCCCAAAGCTGCGACTGAAGCCGATATTCAGAAGTCTCTCGAGCGTCTGAATCGTTGGGAAAGCAATAAAGACGGTGAAGATCCAGCGGTTATCCGTAAAGATCTGCAGATGTGCATGCAACTGAACTTTTCGGTATTCCGTAGCGGTGATGCCATGGCCGAAGGCCTGAAAGAACTGCAGAAAATTCGTGAGCGTCTGGCCAATGCCAAGCTATCTGACAACTCCAGAGAGTTCAACACTCAGCGTATCGAGTGTTTGGAACTGGATAACCTGATGGCAACAGCTATCGCATCTGCTTACGCAGCCAACTTCCGTACCGAGAGCCGTGGTGCTCACAGCCGTGAAGACTTCCCTGAGCGTGATGACGCCAACTGGCTGTGTCACAGCCTGTTTGACCCAGTCAACGAAACCATGTCCACCCGTGAAGTGAACATGGCGCCCAAGACACGTGAAGCCTTCCCGCCGAAGAAGCGTACCTACTAAGGAGTTGCGAAGATGAAATTGGATATTGCAGTTTATCGCTACAATCCTGATGTAGACACTAAACCCTACATGCAGGATTACAGCCTGGAAGTGGCCGAAGGCACCGATATGATGGTATTGGATGCCCTGCTCAAGCTTAAAGAGCAGGACCCAAGCCTGTCTTTCCGTCGCTCTTGTCGCGAAGGGGTTTGTGGCTCAGACGGCATGAATATGAACGGTAAAAACGGTCTGGCCTGTATCACGCCTGTATCTGCATTCAAGGGCAAGAAGATTGAAATCCGTCCTCTGCCCGGTATGCCTGTGGTGCGTGATTTGGTGGTTGACCTGAGTCAGTTTTACAAGCAATACGAGAAGATCAAGCCGTACCTCATCAATGATGAGAAGAAGCCGGCCCGTGAACATCTGCAGTCACCGGAGGAGCGTGCTCACCTGGATGGTCTGTATGAATGTATCATGTGTGCTTGTTGTTCTACGGCTTGCCCATCATTCTGGTGGAACCCGGACAAATTTGTTGGCCCCAGTGGTCTGCTGCATGCCTATCGCTTCCTGATAGACAGCCGTGATACTGCGACCGAGGAGCGTCTGAGCGAGCTGGATGATGCATACAGCGTCTTCCGTTGCCACGGCATTATGAACTGTGTGGATGTTTGTCCGAAAGGCCTGAACCCAACCAAGGCCATCGGACACATCAAGTCCATGTTGCTGAAGCGGGCTGTATAAATGCAAGACGACGAGCTTAATCCAATAATTACATAGGCTCGTGGGGAGTCACTTTCTCTGGGCAGAAAGTGGCTCTTTGTGTGTAAAGGACTACAAAAGGCCGTAACATCCGGATGTCCCAGGGGCGGCTGAGACCCTGCCTAGGCAGGGAAAATATGGCTAAGCACGTGTATCAAGTTTGAAAGGATAAGAAATGCACCAAGGCAGCATGAAAGCCTGGCTCGAATCATCTCACTTGAGTGGGGCGAACTCGACCTACGTTGAAGAGATGTATGAAGCCTACCAAGAAGACCCCACCTCGGTATCTGACGACTGGCGTGCGGTGTTTGAGCAACTCCCTCCCGTGAACGGTGCCTCTGCTGATGTACCCGAAGCTTCTCACTCCAAGATCCGTGACTATTTTCGCTCCCTCGCACAGGAAGGCCGTAGCAAAGGTACCAGCCGCGTGTCCGATCCTGATGTCGACGCCAAGCAGGTAAAAGTTCTGCAATTGATCAACGCCTACCGTTTCCGTGGTCACCAGAGTGCCAATCTGGACCCGTTGGAACTGTGGAAGCGCGACACAGTTGCTGAATTGGATCCGGCGTTCCACGGCTTGACCAGCGAGGACATGGAGCGGGAGTTCAACACAGGTTCTTTTGCTTATGGCGGTGATACCCTGAAACTGGGTGAGCTGGTGAAGGCGCTCAAGGCGACCTATTGCGGCTCTATCGGCGCCGAATATATGCATATTACCGATACCGAAGAGAAACGTTGGATCCAGCAACGTCTCGAACCTTCACTGGGTAAGGGCAGCTATGATAAGGCAGTCAAGACCCGGATCCTTGAAGGATTGAATGCCGCCGAAGGCATGGAAAAGTATTTGGGTGCCAAATTCCCCGGTGCCAAGCGCTTCTCCCTCGAAGGGGGCGACTCGCTGGTGCCCATGATGCGCGAAATTATCTATCGTGCCGGTGAAGCGGGTACTAAAGAGATAGTCGTGGGCATGGCTCACCGAGGCCGTCTTAACGTTTTGGTTAACATTCTGGGCAAGCGTCCTGCCGAACTCTTTGATGAGTTTGCCGGCAAGCATCATGAGACGCTGGGTTCAGGGGACGTTAAGTACCATCAGGGCTTCTCTTCCGATTTTGAAACGCCCGGTGGCAATGTTCACCTGGCATTGGCGTTTAACCCTTCACACCTGGAAATCGTTAACCCGGTAGTGATGGGCTCGGTGCGCGCCAGACTGGATCGCCGCGGTAGCGAAGATGGCCTGCAGGTCATGCCAATTACCATTCATGGTGACTCGGCCATTGCCGGACAGGGTATTGTGCAAGAGACATTCAACATGTCTCAGACCCGCGGCTTTAAAGTTGGCGGCTCTATCCGCATCGTGGTCAATAACCAGGTGGGCTTTACTACCTCCAACCACCAGGATGTGCGTTCTACCGAATACTGTACCGATATCGCCAAGATGGTGCAGGCGCCGATTTTCCATGTTAATGCCGACGATCCTGAGGCCGTGGCTTTTGTCTCTCAGTTGGCTGTGGATTACCGCAATACCTTCAAGCGCGATGTGGTTATCGAATTGGTATGTTATCGCCGTCACGGCCACAACGAGGCCGATGAGCCCAGTGCGACTCAGCCACTGATGTACGCCAAGATCAAGAAGCACCCAACGCCACGTAAGATCTACGCCGACAAGTTGATTGCCGAGAACAGCATTGCGGCCGACGATGTCACCGCCATGATTAATAACTATCGTGATGCGCTGGATCAAGGGGATTGTGTGGTCAAAGAGTGGCGTCCAATGACGCTGCACACTGTGGACTGGACTCCTTATTTGAACCGCGAGTGGGATGAGTCTTTTGAATCCGGCATGACCCGCGAACGTCTGCAGAATCTGGCCGACAAGATAAGTTATGTGCCGGAGAGCCATAAGCTGCACTCACGGGTTGCCAAAATATACAACGACCGCGTCGCCATGGCCAAAGGCGAGAAGCTAATGGACTGGGGCTTTGCCGAGACTCTGGCCTATGCCAGCATCCTCGAAGACAAGCAAAGAGTCAGGATCACGGGTCAGGACTCGGGTCGTGGCACCTTCTTCCATCGCCACGCCGTGCTGCACAACCAGAACGATGGCACGACTTATCTGCCGCTGCGCCATGTGGCCGAAGAGCAGGGCCCTATCGACATCACCGACTCAGTGTTGTCTGAAGCCTCAGTGCTTGCGTTCGAATACGGTTACGCCACAGCTGAGCCAGGCGGCCTGACTATCTGGGAAGCCCAGTTCGGTGACTTTGCCAACTGTGCCCAGGTGGTGATTGACCAGTTCCTGTCATCCGGTGAGCAGAAGTGGGGCCGTCTGTGCGGTTTGACCATGTTGCTGCCACACGGCTATGAAGGTCAGGGGCCTGAGCACTCAAGTGCTCGTCTGGAGCGTTTCTTGCAACTGTGCGCCAATCACAATATGCAAGTGTGTGTGCCTTCGACACCGGCTCAGGTCTACCACATGCTGCGTCGTCAGGTAGTGCGTCCAATGCGTCGTCCGCTGGTGGTTATGTCTCCCAAGTCGCTGCTGCGTCACCCGCTGGCAGTGTCTTCCCTGGACGAGCTGGCCAACGGTCAATTCCAGAACGTTATCGGTGAAATCGATACTCTGGATGCCGCCAAGGTCGATCGCGTGGTGTTCTGTAGCGGTAAGGTTTACTACGAGCTGCTGGAACGTCGCCGCAAAGAGAATATCGATAATGTCGCTCTGGTGCGGGTAGAGCAGTTGTATCCCTTCCCACACGAAGAGATGGCAGTTGCCCTGAAAGATTATCAGCATGTGACCGACTTTGTTTGGTGTCAGGAAGAGCCTCAGAACCAAGGTGCCTGGTATTGCAGCCAGCATCACTTCTGGGCAGCCATTCCAAAAGGTGCCCAGCTCAGCTACGCTGGCCGTGACGCCTCTGCAGCGCCGGCTTGTGGCTATCCTGAGTTGCATACGCATCAGCAGGAATCACTGATCACTAGCGCATTAAAACTGAAGTAATAGAAATTTATACAAAAAGGAAAGCTTTCCATGAGTATCGAAATCAAGGTACCTGTACTGCCCGAATCTGTTGCCGACGCGACTATCGCCACTTGGCACGTTAAGCCTGGTGAGCCGGTTTCCCGTGATCAGAACCTGGTTGATATTGAAACAGATAAAGTGGTGTTGGAAGTTGTAGCACCCGAAGATGGCCAGATCAGCGAACTGCTGTTCCAGGAAGGGGATACCGTCCTGGCCGAGCAGGTTATCGCCAACTTCGTTGCCGGCGCGGTTGCCGGTCAGGAAGTGAGCAAAGAGCAGGCCGAAGCCGCTGTGCCTAAGGCTGAAGAAGCCGTGGCAGAAGGCAACGATGCCCTGAGCCCATCAGTACGTCGCCTGATCGCCGAACACAACCTGGACGCGGCTCAAATCAAGGGCACAGGTGTGGGTGGTCGTATCACCAAAGAAGATGTGGAAGCCTTTGTTAAGTCAGGCTCTGCCAAGCCTGCCGCTGCTGCTGCCACAGCACCTGTGACTCTGGCGGGCGATCGCAGTGAGAAGCGTGTACCTATGACGCGTCTTCGCAAGACTATCGCCACTCGTCTGCTGGAAGCCAAGAACTCCACCGCCATGCTGACCACCTTCAACGAGGTCAACATGAAGCCTATCATGGACATCCGTAAGAAGTATCAGGAAGTCTTTGAGAAGAAACACGGCATCCGTCTTGGCTTTATGTCTTTCTATGTGAAAGCCGTAACCGAAGCGCTGAAGCGTTATCCTGAAGTTAACGCTTCTATCGATGGCAGCGACATCCTGTACCACAACTACTTCGATGTCAGCATCGCCGTTTCCACGCCTCGTGGCCTGGTAACGCCTGTGCTGCGCGACACAGATACCATGAGCCTGGCCGATATCGAGAAAGCGGTTCGCGAACTGGCTATCAAGGGCCGTGACGGCAAGTTGACAGTGGAAGATATGACAGGTGGTAACTTCACTGTGACCAACGGTGGTGTGTTTGGCTCCTTGATGTCGACGCCTATTCTTAACCTGCCACAAAGCGCAATCCTCGGCATGCATGCCATCAAGGATCGCCCAATGGCAGTCAATGGCCAGGTGGAAATCCTGCCCATGATGTACCTTGCTCTCTCATATGACCATCGCATTATTGATGGTCGTGAGTCAGTTGGCTTCCTGGTGACCATTAAGGATCTGCTGGAAGACCCAACTCGTCTGCTGCTGGACTTGTAAGCGCCGCCAGACAATAACCTCGTGACTGGCCCTTCGGGGCCGGTTGGATTTAAAACGTAGTATACGGATAGATCATCATGAATTTGCATGAGTATCAGGCAAAAGCCCTATTTGCCGAATATGGTTTACCAGTGTCAGAAGGCTATGCTTGTGACACAGCTCAGGAAGCTGTTGAAGCAGCCGGTCGCATTGGCGGAAACATGTGGGTAGTCAAGTGCCAGGTGCACGCTGGCGGCCGCGGTAAGGCAGGTGGCGTTAAAGTCACTGGCGACAAAGAAGAGATCAGAGCCTTTGCCGAACATTGGCTGGGCAAGAATCTGGTCACTTATCAGACTGATGAAAAAGGTCAGCCGGTTGCCAAGATTTTGGTTGAAAGCTGCACTGATATCGCCAACGAACTCTATCTGGGTGCCGTTGTCGACCGTGGCACTCGCCGCGTCGTGTTTATGGCTTCTACCGAAGGTGGTGTGGAAATCGAAAAGGTGGCTGAAGAGACCCCTGAGCTGATCCACAAAGCCATTATCGACCCTATCACAGGTCCTCAGCCTTACCAGGCGCGTGACCTTGGCTTCAAGCTGGGTCTGAACCCAACTCAAATCAAGCAGTTCACCAAGATCTTTATGGGTCTGGCGACCATGTTCCTGGAGCATGACTTTGCCCTGCTGGAGATCAACCCTCTGGTGATCACCACCGAAGGCAACCTGCACTGTCTGGACGGCAAGATTGGCGTAGATGGTAACGCTCTGTTCCGTCAGCCAAAGATCAAAGACATGCATGATCCTTCTCAAGATGACCCACGTGAAGCCCACGCAGCCAAGTTTGAACTGAACTATGTGGCTCTGGACGGTAACGTAGGTTGCATGGTAAACGGTGCCGGTCTGGCCATGGGTACCATGGATATCGTTAACCTACACGGTGGCAAGCCAGCCAACTTCCTCGACGTAGGTGGCGGCGCGACCAAAGAACGTGTTGCCGAAGCCTTCAAGATCATTCTGTCTGACAGCAATGTGAAGGCCGTTCTGGTGAACATCTTCGGTGGTATTGTGCGTTGTGACATGATCGCCGAAGGTATTATCGGTGCAGTGAAAGAAGTCGGTGTGAAAGTGCCTGTGGTTGTGCGTCTGGAAGGTACCAATGCCGAGCTGGGCTCTAAAGTACTGGCCGAATCAGGTTTGGATATCATTGCTGCGACAAGTCTGACCGACGCTGCTCAGCAAGTAGTTAAAGCTGCGGAGGGCAAATAATGTCTGTTTTAATCAACAAAGATACCAAGGTTATCTGCCAGGGTTTCACCGGCGGTCAGGGTACTTTCCATTCTGAGCAGGCGATTGCCTATGGTACTCAAATGGTCGGCGGTGTGTCTCCAGGTAAAGGCGGCACCACTCACTTGGGCTTGCCAGTATTTAACACTGTGAAAGATGCTGTTGCCGCCACCGGCGCCACTGCATCTGTTATCTATGTACCTGCGCCTTTCTGTAAAGACGCTATCCTGGAAGCCATTGATGGCGGCATCGAGCTGATCGTATGTATCACCGAAGGTATCCCAACTCTGGATATGCTGCAGGTGAAAGTGAAGCTGGAAGAAACCGGCGTGCGCATGATTGGCCCTAACTGCCCAGGCGTTATCACTCCAGGCGAATGTAAAATAGGCATCATGCCAGGTCACATCCACAAGCCGGGTAAAGTGGGTATCGTTTCCCGCAGCGGTACTCTGACTTACGAAGCCGTTAAGCAGACTACTGACGAAGGTTTCGGCCAGTCTACCTGTGTCGGCATTGGTGGTGACCCAATCCCTGGTACCAACTTCATCGACGTACTGGAAATGTTCCAGAACGATCCTCAGACTGAGGCCATAGTGATGATAGGTGAAATCGGTGGTACTGCCGAAGAAGAAGCGGCGGCTTACATCAAGGCCAACGTCACCAAACCAGTGGTTTCTTACATTGCCGGTGTGACAGCACCAGCAGGTAAGCGTATGGGCCATGCAGGCGCCATTATTGCCGGTGGTAAGGGTACTGCCGCCGACAAGTTCGCTGCTCTGGAAGCCGCAGGCGTGACTACCGTACGCTCGCTGGCCGAAATCGGCAGCGCGCTGCGTGAGAAGACCGGCTGGTAAGCACAGTCGTTAAGCTCACAAAAGGCGCCGAGAGGCGCCTTTTTTATTGGCTGCTGTGATGAAGCTCTGATGCCCCCGGCTGGATATTTGATTGGGAAAAGGTTAGATTGGGGTCTGGTTATTCCTTCGGGGAGTCTTGGTGCATTAATGCGCTAAAAATATAAAAAATTCAAATTGTTATCAATCATCCCTCTTGGGGTTGTCGGTTTGTTGTTATCTGGAGCCGAGTAGTGGGCTGCGCCAAGACAGCCACTGACGCGGGTATCCGAGTCAACTCAGAGGGTTTGATGTCGTGTTAACACCATTTCAGCGCCGTATTGGTTAGCCCAATGCGGCGCTGAAGTGCAATTCGGGGGCGAAAGCGTCCGAAGATCAAGCTGAATTTGTCTGAAACGCCTGTCAGGCGATTTTCAGCGATTGGGTATTGGCGTCAACCCTCAATGGGGGAAGGGATGACCCGATGTGGGGCCGCTCAGGCGGCTTTTCTGAAAAGTAGAGGATTGCTGTGAGTACACAACCTAATATCGTAATTTCTGAAGTGGATATGGATCGCCTGGAGCGTTTGCTGGAGTCATTGCCGGCGAATGCCTTTCCCGGCCATCAAGCACTCGAGGCTGAACTGGAGCGGGCAGAAATCAGGCCATCCAAGGAGATGCCGGATAATGTGGTAACCATGAACTCTGAAGTTCGTTTTCGTATGTCTTCCTCCAATGAAGAGTTCACCTTGCGCCTGGTTTATCCAAAAGATGCCGATGGTAGTGCCGGTAAAATTTCGATTTTGGCACCTGTTGGCGGTGCCCTGTTGGGCTTGGCTCAGGGGGATGAAATCGAATGGCCGGGTCCGGGTGGCGGCATGGTGAAAGTGCGGATTGAAGAGATCATCTATCAACCGGAACGTTCAGGTGATTTTCACCGTTAGGCGCCGGAGCCGGTAAGGCTTTGGACGGACACGAGAGTGACAGATCTTTAGGTCATTCGAAATGCACCAACGACAGGGAAAGGAGATAAAGATGAAGCAGTACTTTGTCCACAATGGTTTTTCTGCCGGCAGCGGTAAATTACCGGCGGATCCACAGTTGATCAGTGAACATGATGCCGACAAGCTGATGCAGTTTGCCGGTCTGGAACCCAAGCATGTGAGTAATCTGACGCCTCCGGCGCAGTTTGCAGAAGAGGGAGACTGGTTATTTCGGCTTTTCGCCAATAATCGTTTCCTTTGTTATGCGGACCCGATGCTTTTCAATCATGCCTGCCCAAGGAAGAAGGGTGAGCCTTTGGCTTTGAATTGGTAATTCCAAGATTACCGACAATAAAAAACCAGCGCTTGGCGCTGGTTTTTTTAATTATCACTCTTGGCCGTGATCGCACTTGTCGTTGGTGCAGACACCATAGAGGTAGAGGCTGTGATTGGTGAGCTTGATATTGTGACGCATGGCAATTTCATGCTGACGACGTTCTATAAGGTCATCGGAAAACTCGATCACTTTGCCACAGCTCAGGCATACCAGGTGATCGTGATGATGTTGGGTGGAGAGTTCAAATACGGCTTTACCACTTTCGAAGTGGTGACGGCTGACAATACCGGCATCGTCAAACTGATTTAATACCCGATAAACGGTAGCTAAACCTATCTCTTCGCCGATATCCAGCAATTTCTTATATAAGTCTTCGGCACTGATATGCTGGTTTTCCGGTTCTTGCATCAGCTCCAGGATTTTGACTCGTGGCAGGGTGATTTTCAAACCCGCTTTTTTCAGCGCTTGATTTCCATCTGTCATGGCTAATCTCTTGATTGCAGAACCCTTGGTATTACACATAGGTTCGTCCGTGGATAATAGACCCCATTATATGTGTACTGTTCTAAAACTTAAACCTCTGATCCGGCTTTTGGTACTTCTGTGGGGCAACTTAGCTATAATCGGCATAATTTTGAATAAAAACAAGCAATTTAAGCATACATTTTGTATGGTTATACCAAGGCATAATTGCGCTGTTGAGTCGCTATTGGCAGGATGGCAGAAAAACAAAAGGATACCAGATGCATCGTCGAATCGTGATTTTAACCGGCGCCGGGATCTCTGCTGAGTCCGGTTTACGTACCTTCAGGGATCAAGATGGTCTGTGGGAAGAACATCATATCGAGGATGTGGCCACTCCTGAAGGTTATGAACGTGACCCTGAACTGGTTGAACATTTTTACAATGGTCGTTGGCAACAACTGCACTCGGGCAATATAGAACCCAACGCCGCCCACACGGCGCTCTCTCGCCTCGAGCAGGAATTTGAAGGTGAGCTGCTTATTGTCACCCAAAACATAGACGATCTCCACGAGAGAGCTGGATCCAGGCGCTTGCTGCATATGCACGGTGAGCTTTCCAAGGGGCGTTGTCCGCGCTCGAGGCAAACTTTTACATTGCACGACCCCTTCGGGCCGGAGAATACCTGCACCTGCTGTATACCGGCGCAGCGATTGCGGCCTCATGTGGTTTGGTTCGGTGAAATGCCTCTGGGAATGGATAGAATTCACGATGCGCTGGATCACTGCGATCTTTTTATTGCCATTGGCACTTCTGGCACTGTCTATCCCGCTGCCGGTTTTGTCGACAGCGCCAATCATCATGGTGCGCTCACCGTTGAGGTCAATCTGATGCCGGCAGACAGACACAGCCAGTTTCAGATCCATTTGCAAGGAAAGGCCAGTGAGATGGTACCGCCATTGGTGGAGCGTATCCTTGCGGGTCAGTCTATTTGTAACCAAACCGGCCATAACTGATGCCTGAGCCCCGTACTATCGATGGTAACAGTCGCTTGGCGATCATCATGCGCGGTCTGCCCGGTAGCGGCAAATCCTACTGGGTTCGGCAGTTTATCCAGGAGCTATCTGTAGAGCTTGTACAGAGTATTACTGAAAAGGGCCTTTGCTCAACCGACAGTTTCTTTTATCGAAATGATCGTTATTTTTTCGATGCTGCGCGTTTAGCGGAATTTCATCAGCTTAATCTGAGTCGCTTCATAGAGGCGTTGGCAACGGGTGTGCCTGTGGTTATCTGTGATAATACCAACATGGCGCTGTGGGAGTTCGCTGCCTATCAAGCGGCTGCGAAGGCCTTGGGTTATCGGGTGCATATTCAGCAAATTGGCGATGTTCGCAGCAAAACACATCTGCATGAATGTGCCAAGCGAAATAAACATGGTGTTAGTCTTAAATCCATTCAAAGAATGGCCAGCCAATTTCAAACAATTGAAGAATAACTTCTTGATGGAAATTAAAATGCCCGATTTCAGAAATTGCAATATATCGGTATAAAATGGTTCTACTAAAGAAATAGCCGAGTTGACTCTTATTTAAAATAAAGGCAGCGGTTAATATTGTTTTGTTTTTAAGGTTGTTTTAATAATTATATTCGTATTAATTTGTTTCCTTGTTATATCTTGTGTCTTTGGTCACTCTTTTGTTTTATTTTTGGTCATATTATTTCCGCGGGTCAGGATAGACCCCCTTAATCATTATTATAACTTTCGCTTAAGTTTCGGGAGTCGAGATTGTTCGCCATAAAATAACGGCCGAGCAAACAGTATGCCTGTGCTTGGGCAGGAGAGAAAGATGACCATATTGAAAAAGAAAAGAGTTGCTTTGATGGTGATGGCGATACTGCTTGCAGGCTGCAGTGATGGTGATGACGGTCGAGACGGTGCGCCGGGCGAGCCAGGGAAACCGGGGGAACCGGGAAAACCCGGGACAAATCCTCCTGTAACCCAATCGGTTGAAACCCAAGTTAAAGTGATTAATTACACTTTGGGCGAGGGGACAATTACCTACGAGTTCGAAGTGACAGATGAAAATGGTAATTTAATTAATGACCTTACCGATGTTCAGGCAAAAGTGGCTGCTTTGACTGCCAAAGGTTTTATTCTTAACCGGGACGAAAACCCTATTAATAATGTAGAGGACAATGTTCATATCGGTGGCGCAGTCACTCAGGCGACAGAAGGTGCCAAGTTAACTCAAGTTGATGATGGACATTATATATTTGAAGCGCCGATGGCGGGCGTTAATGCGGCTACTGAGGGTATTGTTTGGCTGCGTGTTGGCGGTAATGATGCCATTGCCCGTTCCAAGGCATTGGTTGTCAATAAGCCGGAGGGTCAATTCAGCACTACCACTGAAGCCTGTTATGCCTGTCACGTGGATTACTCCCAGAGCCCACGTCGTCACGCCGGATATGTGGCTGAAGGCATGGACGGTGAAGTAGATTTTATTGCCGGCTGTTTGGTTTGTCATGGCTCAGTCAGCAAGACAGTGACCAACGATGAGGGATTCTCTATCGGTGGTTATGCCAGCAATACCTTATCCAAGATAGGTCATATCAATCACAGGGAGTTCAGCAAAGACTTCAGCGTGCTCAACTGCAGCAGTTGTCATACAGATGCGCCTATTAACAGCAACTTTACCGGCCCTGGTTGTATCAATTGCCATGGTAAAGAAGGAACCCCGATAGGCGATATAGTGCCTTCAAATGGTCTGGATTTCCGTGAGCTGCATGAGCAGAAAGCCGGGATCACCAAGTTGCAAGCGCTACGTGCGGCTTACACAGTTGAACTTTCTACTCCTGAATCCGATGGTGCCGGTGGTTGGTGTTCTACCATTAGTGTCAAGGATAAAGAAGGTAATCTGGTCAATATCGGCAACAACTATAATGCCGACCCTGCCAATGCCGGTTATGTTGCCGCCAAGCCGATAGTCTATGCCGGTGCATATCTGCATGCCTATGACAATCATGGCCTGGTGGGCCGCCCGGGCACCCGTAACTCAGAAACCAAGACTGACAATGCCGATGGTACCCGCACTGTGTGTTATGCCGCGGCCAACATAGCGGCAGGGTATGAGAATGCCGGCTATATGTTCTCGGCGCGGGTGACTTTCTCCAGCGAAGGTTGGCAGTATTATGATGGCAAGGTGCGTGGTCAAACTCGCGATCGCATTCGTGCCGATGGTTACGACGGCTCCATGGGCGTCTCCTTCACAGCTTATTCTGATGTCGTCAATCCAACCGATGGCAGCAAGATCTCCGGCTTTGATCGGCGTCAGGTGGTGGCTGACAACAGCTGTATTACTTGCCATAACGATGTGACAGCCTTCCACAAGAACGGTGAGTTCGACAACGGTGGTAAGGGTTGTATCGCTTGTCACGGCAACGGAATGGCCCGTACCAGCGCCGATTATGGTGCCGGCTTCGGTCCCATGATCCACAGCTGGCACTGGGGCAAGGGGGCAACTGTCGGTGAAGTGGCTCAGGATGCCGATGGCAACTGGAGTCAGACAGGAAAAGCCAACGGCGCCGCAGCCATAGCTCCGGCCAGCAGTTGTGTGGCCTGTCACCAGGATGGCCTGTCGCTGGCCGCTGTGCCCAACCAGTATATTCTGGAGCCCGGCAGCAAGATGACCAGCCCGGTCACCGCAAACTGTTATGCCTGCCACACCAGTGATTCAGCCAAGGCGCATATGAGTCAAAATGGCGGTGATATCAGTGTGGATATCCCGGCTGTTGAGTGGTTCAAGCAGCCAAGTGCCGAATCCTGTGCGACTTGTCATGACACAGGCAGAACCTTTGGTATCGATAAGTACCATAAGTTCTAATTAGCGTTTTATTGAGTAAACATTCCCTGCAAGGCTTGGTTTACCTCAAGACAAAGCGGCTCATTTGAGCCGCTTTTTTTGCTGTCCTGAGTAGAGTTGAGGTGTTCTAGGCTCAGCCGTGGCTGACGAAGGCGCTGTCATCTGCTGCATGCTCGCTCGTCAGTGCGGCCACTTCCAGCATGGCCCGGCTCAGGCAGCTCAGCTCTTCTGCGCTGATACCATAGGGCGGCATGATATAGATGAGTTTACCAAAGGGGCGGATCCACACGCCACGGGCAACAAATTCGGCCTGCAGCGCCGCGGTATTGACCTGTCTGTGCATCTCCAGTACGCCAACGGCGCCAAGCACCCGTACCGCTTTGACTTCCGGCAGTGCCGCTGCCGGTGCCAGTTCCTGTTTAAGCTGAGTTTCAATGGCCTTGACCTGAGCTTGCCACTCACCGCTTGCCAGCAGGGCCAGGCTGGCGCGGCCGGCGCTACAGGCCAGAGGATTGGCCATAAAGGTTGGCCCATGCATAAATACGCCGGCAGGGGAGCTGTCTATGCCCGCCGCCACTTTATCGCTGCACAGCGTCGCCGCTAGACTGATATAGCCGCCGGTGAGCGCCTTGCCGACACACATGATGTCCGGTGCTATGTCGGCATGTTCGCAGGCAAACAGCTTACCTGTGCGCCCAAAACCTGTGGCGATTTCATCCAGGATCAACAGTACATCGTACTTGTCGCACAGGGCTCTTGCCGCCTTGAGATAGTCGGCGCTGTAAAACCACATGCCACCGGCACCTTGCATTATGGGCTCGAGGATCAGCGCGGCGGTTTGCGTGCCGTGCTCGGCCAGCATGGCCTCGAGTCCGGCGATGTCATCTGCTTTAGCGGCTTCACCAAAGGGTGTGCTCGGCGCCGGGGCAAACAGTTGCTGGGCCACATTGTCACCAAACATGGTGTGCATGCCGCCCTCCGGGTCGCAGACGCTCATGGCGGCGAACGTGTCGCCATGGTAGCCCTGCTTGACCGTCATGATGCGGTTTTTTTCTGTCTTGTTTTGTCCTTGCCAGTATTGCAGTGCCATCTTCAGCGCCACCTCCACTGCAATGGAGCCTGAGTCAGCCAGAAACACCTTGGTCAATGGCTCCGGGGTAATAGTGATGAGTTGGCGACACAGTTCGATGGCGCTCTCATGGGTGATCCCTCCGAACATCACATGACTCAGGCGTTTGAGTTGCTCTTCCATGGCGCCGAGAATTGCCGGGTGGCTGTAACCATGAACGCAGGCCCACCAGGAGCTGGTGCCGTCGATAAGCTCACGACCATCCTCCAGCGTCAGGCGTACGCCCTCGGCGGCTTTGACCCCATAAACGGGTAGGGTGTGGCTCATGGAAGTGTAGGGATGCCAGATGTGCTGACGGTCAAAACAATAATCTATGCTCATATATTAACCAAAGGTAAACCTGTGCAACTGGTTGGCGTTGACAGTGAGGGTGTCGCGGGTATGCTAACGAAAATAATTCAGGCCTTCAAGCAGCCAACTGAACCCGGAACCCCGAAGGATTAATCGGCAAAATCGGCTTCAGCAACAAATAGATCAGACTCAGGTAACACAGAATATGTCCAATACAGAGCTGCGCCATGACTGGCGCCGCGAAGAGGTTGAAGCCCTCTTTGCCCTGCCTATGAATGATTTGTTGTTTCGTGCCCACAGCGTGCACAGAACCCATTTCAATCCCAATGAAGTTCAGGTCAGTCGTCTGTTGTCAATCAAGACGGGGGCCTGTCCGGAAGATTGCAAATATTGCCCCCAGAGCGCCCGCTACGACACAGGATTGGAAAAAGAGCGTCTGCTGGAGATGGAAAAGGTACTGACAGAGGCCAGAAGTGCCAAGGCCGCCGGTGCGACCCGCTTCTGCATGGGAGCCGCCTGGCGTAACCCGCATGAGCGCGATATGCCTTATCTCAAGCAGATGGTGCAGGAGGTTAAATCCCTGGGGATGGAAACCTGTATGACCCTGGGTATGCTCAGCGAAAACCAGGCCAACGAGCTGGCCGAAGCCGGGCTGGATTACTACAACCATAACCTGGATACCTCGCCGGAATACTATGGTGATATCATCACCACCCGCACCTATCAGCAGCGATTGGACACCTTGGCCAATGTGCGCGCCGCCGGTATGAAGGTATGCTCCGGCGGGATTGTCGGTATGGGCGAGCAGGCCACCGACAGGGCGGGCTTGCTGCAGCAGTTGGCTAATATGGAGCAACATCCCGACTCTGTGCCTATCAATATGTTGGTCAAGGTGGCCGGTACGCCGCTGGACAGCCTGGACGACCTGGATCCACTGGAGTTTGTGCGCACCATAGCCGTGGCCAGAATCATGATGCCTTTGTCGCGGGTTCGCTTGTCGGCCGGGCGTGAAAATATGACAGATGAGCTGCAGGCCATGTGTTTCTTTGCCGGGGCCAACTCGATTTTCTATGGGTGCAAGCTGTTGACCACCGCCAACCCGGAAGAAAATGACGATATGAGCCTGTTCCGCCGTCTGGGATTGACCCCGGAGCAAGGCAAGGCCGCCACGGTCGAGGAAGAGGGCGCCGAAATAGCCCGCGCCGCGGCCAAGGCAGAGGCTATCAATAACAAGGCTCAGGGACAGTTTTACGACGCCGGAGCCCTGTAACTTGACCTCATTGCTGGACAAAATGGCCCGCCGCCGTGAGGAGCTTGCGCGCGGCGGTTTGCTCAGGCAAAGGCGCTGCTTCGCTGCAGCGCCCGGCCGTGAGCGACTATTGCATCCTGTTGCCCAAGCCCAAGCCACAGGCAAACCATTGCTGGATTTTGCCGCCAATGATTATCTGGGCCTGGCCCGTCATCCCAAGGTCATCTCTGCGCTTGCCAAAGGCGCAGAGATCTATGGCTGCGGCAGCGGCGCTTCACCTCTGGTTTCGGGTTACAGCGAGGCGCATCTCAAGCTGGAACAAGGTCTGTGCCGGGCGCGCGGTGCAGAAGCGGCGTTACTGTTCAGCTGTGGTTTTGCCGCCAACACTGCGCTGATGAAAACCCTGTTTAGCGCCGAAGATACAGTGATTGCCGACAAATTGGTGCACGCCTCCATGATAGATGGCCTGCGCGACTCAAAGGCCAAAATACGGCGTTTTGCCCATAACGATATGGCGGCTGCCACAGCGCTTTTGGCCCGGCATCCCGGCAGCGCAGTGCTCACTGAAACCGTGTTCAGCATGGATGGCGACAGGGCGCCGCTCGGTAAATTGAGCCACTTGTGCCAAGAGCACGGCAGCCCGCTTATTCTCGATGATGCCCACGGCTTCGGCCTATTTGAGTCTTCACCCTTGCCGGTATTTGCCCGCTTGGTGACCTTTGGCAAGGCGCTCGGTGGTCAGGGCGCGGCGATTGTGGGCTCGCAGGAATTGATAGACTATCTGGTGGCCAATGCCCGTGAATACATCTATTCCACCGCGCTGTCACCGGCCTGCTGTATAGGCGTGCTCGAGGCTCTGGAGCTGATCCAGCAAGAGCCTTTGCTCGAGCGCCTCAACGCCAATATCGCTTTGTTTCGCCGCAGCTGCCAAGCGGCGGGGATCTCCTTGATGCCATCTGAGTCGCCAATTCAACCTCTGTTGGTGGGTGAGAGTGACAAGTGTATGGCGCTTGCGGCAAGGCTTTTGGAACGCGGCTTCCTGGTGGGGGCGATTCGGCCCCCCACAGTCCCCCAAGGCAGTGCCAGACTGCGTATTACCCTGAGCGCCGAGCACAGGGAGCAGGATATACTGGCCTTGGCCTCGGCACTGGCGGAGCTGATGGCATGAGCAACATGAGTCATGAGCCTCTGGCCAATCATACAGGCCTGGTGCAATCCGTGCCGCTTGGGGATGTCGCCGGGCGTTTTTCCAAGGCGGCAAGCGCTTATGAGCGCCACAATAGGGTGCAGCGTCTGACGGCCGAAGCCTTGCTTGACTGGGACGATTGCCCACACTCAGGAAAACTGCTGGATATAGGTGCAGGTCCGGGCACGGCTTTTGCCACGCTCGGCCCCCAAAGCGTGACCGCCCTGGATATCGCCAGCGGAATGCTCAAGCAGCTGAAGGGAAATTTCCCGGATTATCAGGCTGTTTGTGGCAATGCCGAGCAGCTTCCCTTTGGCGACAACAGCTTTGATGCGGTTTATTCCAACCTGGCGCTGCAGTGGTGCGGCGATATTCCGGCCGCCTTGGCGGAGATTTTTCGGGTCATGCGCCCGGGCGGCTCGGCGCGCCTTGCCATAGTGGCCCGGGGCAGTTTGCCCGAATTACAGACGCTGGGGCTGCGAGTCAAGGCGTTTGCAGCCGAGGATATGTTGGTGCAAGCGCTGGGCCAGCATCCCTGGCAGAGCTTGCACACGCAAAGCCGCACCTTTCAGTGCCATTTTGCCAATCTCAGGGAATTGCTTTACTCCATCAAGGGGGTCGGCGCTTCAGTCGGCGCCGACAAAAACTCAGGTGCCGGGCTCAAGGGAAAGGGTTTTTGGCATACACTTAACGGGCAGGCCGAAGTCCTTAGAACGGACAAGGGAATGCCGCTGACATACAGGATAGTAATGGTTCAGGCCCGAAAATAACCATTGATGTTTTGGCTGTAGGGGTAGTTCAGCGATGATTTTTTTTGTAACAGGTACAGATACCGACAGTGGCAAGACTCAGGTCGGGGCCGCGCTGCTGCATAAGGCACGAGTCGAGCATGGCTTGAAAACCTTGGGGGTAAAACCCTTGGCCTCGGGTTGCCATAACACTCCTTACGGGCTGAGAAACCCGGACGCCCTGGCCTTGATGGATGAATCCACTCTGAAACTGCAGTACGACAAGGTAAATCCTTTCAGTTTTGAGCCGGCGATTGCCCCTCATATTGCTGCCGCCGATCTCGGCCTGGATATCAGCCCAGAGGCGGTACTGGCGGCACTGGATTTTACCCAATATGCCATGGCCGATTTCTGCCTGATAGAAGGTGCCGGTGGTTGGCGTTTGCCTTTGGGGGAGGGGCGTTTCTTATCGGAAGCGGTGCAGGGGCTGGCTCTACCTGTGATTCTGGTGGTGGGAATGAAGCTTGGCTGCCTTAATCATGCCGTGTTGACCCAGGAAGTGATCCGCGCCGATGGGCTTGAAATCGCCGGTTGGGTCGCCAACCGCGCCGAAGCCGATATGAGTCGCTTCGATGAAAACCTGGCCAGCCTTAAAGACTTGATGCAGGCGCCGCTATTGGGAGTGGTGCCGCATCTGGCTCATCCCAGTGCCGAGGCCATGTCTCAGCACCTGGATTTGAGCCCTCTGCTGGCTAAACCACATGGTTGAGCTCTGGAGTTAACAAGCAGCAAGGCCCCGTAGGGCCAAGTGTTTTTTAGCTCAAAAGATTGGAAAGATCACTGCCTACAGGCACGGGGATCTCCTGCTCTACACCGCTGAACAGATAAGCTTCCTTATCTCCCAAAAGACTCAGTTTATTGTTCTGCAGTAACAGGGCGCTTCCTTCCTGGATGGCCAGTACCGGCGTCTTGGGATCGACACAAGTAAACTCAAGTAAACGCTGGGCTCGGGTTTCACCATTGTGACCCGGTGCCTTGTAGTTGCTGTAATGCGGATTGATCTGCAGTGGCAGCAGGCCAAGGGCACTGAATGACGGCGGCTCTATGATAGGCATATCATTGGTGGTACGTATGCTGAGGCCTGCAATATTTGAGCCTGCACTCCAGCCGATATAAGGTTTGCCGGCGGCGACTTCCTCTTTGATCAGATGCAGCAGATCGTAGCGGTACAATTCATGCAATAGGTGGAAGGTGTTGCCACCGCCAACCAGAATGCCGTCAGCATCGCGAATGGCTTGCTTGGGGTCGCCATGTTGATGAATAGAGGAGATATCCAGCCTCAATGGAGCCAGGCCATTAACCACGGCTTCCAGATAGTTGTCGTAGCTCATGCTGACACCGGCGTAAGGGATAAATATCCACTTGCGGGCTTTTTCTGCCATGGGCTCAATATAGGGCAGGGCATGTTCCAGGTAGGGGGTATCGCCAGCGCGGGAGCTGCTGAGCAGCAGGGTATTTATTGTCATAATTGTCGCTGTCCTTCAGATTGATTTGCGTTGCTTGATGGTAACAAAAAGCCTTTACACTCAACAATCGCCACAGCTGTTTTTGGTCGCGTTAAAAAGCCGCACTCGGCAATTGATTAAGTTTGATTTAATCAAGTCTACCTAGACTGCTTCCTCTGCGTAGCCGGGGCGTTTAGGCAGAAAGCTAAACAATAATTTACCTTTTTCCTCTTGAATTCCCGCCAAGTGGACATATTATGTCTGCAATGACGCAATTCCGGTACAAGGGTACCTTACAGGAGCTGATATGAAGCGTGTATTTCTATTGATTTTGACTAACCTTGCCATTCTGTTGGTGGCATCGATTGTCATGTCTATTTTGGGTGTCAATACTCAAACCATGGGTGGCTTGCTGGTATTTGCGGCGATCTTCGGTTTCGGTGGCGCCTTTATCAGCTTGGCGATTTCCAAATGGATGGCCAAGAAAACCATGGGCTGTGAGGTGATCACTCAGCCCCGTGACAACACAGAGCGTTGGTTGCTCGAGACCGTAGCCCGTCAGGCGCAGCAGGCCGGGATTAAGATGCCGGAAGTGGCCATCTACCAATCGCCTGAACTGAACGCCTTTGCTACAGGCCCAAGTAAAAACAACTCTCTGGTCGCCGTGAGTACAGGTTTGCTTTACGGTATGAGCGCCGATGAAGTGGAAGCCGTACTGGCGCACGAAGTCAGCCACGTGGCTAACGGTGACATGGTGACACTGACCCTGATCCAGGGCGTGGTGAACACCTTTGTTATCTTCGCCGCCCGCGTGGTTGCCGGTATCGTCAATAACTTTGTTGCCAGCAACGATGAAGAGGGTGAAGGCCTGGGCACTATCGCTTACATGGCTGTGGTATTTGTGCTGGATATGCTGTTTGGTATTCTGGCATCCATTGTGGTGGCATACTTCTCGCGCATTCGTGAGTTCCGCGCCGACGAAGGTGCCGCTCGCCTTGCCGGTAAGAACAAGATGATTGCAGCCCTTGAACGTCTGCGCACCGGGCCGGAAACCGGCGCCATGCCAGCCAATATGTCGGCCTTCGGTATCAACGGTAAGCGTTCAATGACTGAACTTTTTATGAGTCACCCACCGCTTGAAAAGCGTATCGAAGCGCTGAGAAACCGCGGATAATTTAGCAATACTTTCTCTAAAGGAGACCTGTTGGTCTCCTTTTTTATGCGCTTGAAACGCTTATTGATACAGATGTTTATAGGTAAATGAAATGTAAAATTCCGTAATTAACCGATGGTTACATGATTCAGCGCACATTTTGCTTTTGCGCAAGTTGTTAAAGTGGCGGCGACTCAGAATTAGTTTGCCAATTGGCAAAAGCTTGGCTAAGTTAATCCAAGTCGTGCTATTTACTGATAGTGAGACAAAGGTCATACCTGACATAAGAACCTTTGCTCGACTGTCATCATCGGAGGATATTATTGTGAGCAAGAAACTCTTGAGTGTGTTGTTCGGTGCCGGTTTGGCCGCACTGGCCATGTCACCATCTGCTTTTGCAGAAGATCAGAAGCTGTCAGATTTCCACGCGGATATGGGTGGCTGTGAAAGCTGTCATGCCGATGGTTCACCTTCAGCTGACGGCGCCTATGAATTTGAACAGTGTCAGAGCTGTCACGGTTCGCTGGCAGAAATGGACGCGGTACACAAGCCACACGATGGTGCTTTGATGTGTGCTGACTGCCATGCTCCCCACGACATGAATGTAGGTCAGAAGCCTACCTGCGATAGCTGCCACGATGATGGCCGTACTTCGGAAAGCACTCTGAAGTAAGCGCATATCGCACGAATGACAACGCCGGCTTGATGCCGGCGTTATTGTTTCTGGCTTGCGCTTATCTCGAGCCCTGTATGGTGAGCCAAGATCTCTGTCAGTCTTTATCTACCGGCGTTGTTGGCAGATATTTATTGCCTGAAAACATAGCAGAAATAATACCGGGCTGACGCTTACGCTCGGCGTGGATCACTGCAACTATGTGCAGCAATATCAAGAGAAGCAACAGATATACGCTGTAGACATGTACTTTCCCTGCCAAGCCCTTGGCGCCCTTAATCGCTGCAGCCTTGTCTGGATTAACGCCTGTGTCATCATAGGGTTTGAGGCTGGCAGGCTCAACACCATCGGCGGCGATATATTCCTGAACCATGCCGCCCAGCGGTGGATAGAAGATGTCAGTACCGGCTCGCACCAAACCTGTCACCATAATCAGGGTCAGCAGACCAAACAGAGCGATGACCGCCAGTTTGCCCGCCGGATTATGGCCGAGATATTGTGGGTTTTCGCCTTTCTTGAGTGCTGCACGATAGCCTGCCAATTCCCCTTTTTTGGGGAGTAGTTTACCAAGACGGGCTTTGATAGGGCCGAATAATCCCCACAGTAATCTGAATGCCAGGTTGATGGCAAAGGCATAACCTATCCAGACGTGCAGTGTCTTCAGGCCGATTTTGGCGTCGAGACCACTGATCCCGAAGTCAGATTTGAACATCATTACCCCGCCGATGGTCATCATCAGCAGCACCAAAAGCAGGTTTATCCAATGAAAAAGGCGAGTAGGAAGATCCCAGGCCTTATAGCGAGACAGGCGCACTTCGCCCGCAGTATTTGTTTGCATATTTGATCCCCCAGATCTGTTTTACCCCTTTATGTTAACGTCTGTAGCGGCGCTTGTTCAGTTAACTCTTATTCATTTTGAGTTTTTGGTAGAGATCTGTGCTTCCATTTCAAGCAGTTGTCTATTTTGATACGCATGTTCCGGCTATGTAGGTTTCGAGTTTTTAGCTGAGGGCAGCCTAGGTTCAATGTGATGCATTGGCAGGGGGGGCCAGATCTGCTCTGTTGACCGAGCTGATGGATAGCCGTTGGCCGCAGGAGTTTCTGGTGCGCTTGTCCTGTTTCTCCCCCGAGCGATGGCACGCTGATGCCTTGAGAGCCGATGTCGACATGCTGCTGGATTTGGCTACAGTGGAGTCGGCCTTGGGCTATAAAATCCTTAAACAGGCCGCCAAGAGCCGCAGTTGCAAAGTGGTGTTACTGCATTATCCCAAAAGGGTGGAGTATGAATGCCTGTTGTTGCCGTCTGTGGTCAAGGCGGTTTTCTATCCCGAGGCGAGCTTGGCACAGCTAGGCCGTGGCCTGGATATTGTGCAGAAGGGTGGCTGCGATATTCCTTTTGAGTTGCAATCTCGGCTGGCCAAGGGCGAGCTCAGTGGCGATGTGCTGACTTTCAGGGAGCGGGAGATGCTGCAGGCGCTACTGGCCGGGCTCAGTAATCAACAGATTGCCACTTCCCTGTATGTCAGTGAGAGTACGGTTAAGACCCATCTTTATCGGATGTTTGGCAAACTGAATGTAAACAATCGAGCCCAGGTGACGGCCTGGGCCCAGCGTCACTTGATGGCCGATGTGGCCGAGAGTCAAGGCTCTTAACCCAGCCAGGCCTTGGCTTTGGCTGGATCGGTGAGTTTGAGTGACACAGTATCTATTGCCGCCGGGTTGATAGGCAGTTGGCCTGTCATCAGTTCATCACGGCGGAAGAAGTGCAGCTCCAGACTATCGCCGGGCTCATATTGCTGCAGTTCATTTTCAAACAGAGCGCCGACCTGCAAACCATTGGCGGCAATCAACAGGTCTTGAGGCGCGAGCCCGGCGCTGTGAGCCGCGCTGCCGTTGGTCACACTCACAATCCTTAACCCCAGGGCTTCAGCCTTGTAGCGGGCTCCAAAGCCGATTTTTTGCCCTTCAACATCCCCACCGCCCTGATCCTGAGCGCCTTGGGCACTGCGAAGCTGCATCTCGATTCCGAATTGCGCCAGCAGGGGCGCCAGTGGCAACTCTTGGGTATTATCCAGAAAGGCAAATTCTGCGCTGGCATCCCGGCCAAGCAGCTCCTCATAAAGGCGGCGATGAGAGTCATCTTCAGTGCCTATCCCCTGGCTGCCAAAGGCCTGCCACAGCTTTTGCATCAGGTTATCCAGTGTGTATTTTCCCTGGGTTTCCAGTCTCAGAGTCAAGTCCAGATACAGGGCAAACAAAGCTCCCTTGGTGTAATAGCTGACGATGGCGTTGGCGGCGTTTTCATCCTGTTTGTAGAACTTGGTCCAGGCATTGAAGCTCGAATCTGTCAGGCTCTGCAACTGCCTGCCCGGCATGCGATACACCCGGGTCATGGTCTGGGATAACATCTCCAGATATTGCTCATTGGAAATCCTGTTGGCTCTGAGTGTCATCAGGTCATCATAGTAGGAAGTGATACCTTCATAAGCCCACAGCTGACGTGTGTAGCTCTCAGCCTCCAGCGCATAGGGAATAAAGCTGGCAGGCTTAATGCGTTTGACGTTCCAGCTGTGGAAGTATTCGTGACTGCAGAGCGACAGATAAGTGCGGTAATCCTTGTTGACCGGCATCTCCATACTCAGCGGCAGATCCTTGCGGGAGCAGTGCAGGGCGGTGGAGGCTCTGTGTTCCAGTCCTCCAAAGCCATTGCCCAATACCTGGGTCATAAACAGGTAGCGCTCAAACGGCGCTTCACCGAAGAGGCGGATCTGGCTTTCGCAAATAGCCTTGAGATCGTCAAGCAGCCTGGGCATGTGGCAGCGGTGACGTCCGGTCAGTATCACATCATGGCGCACGCCACAGGCTTCAAAGCTGCCGTGGGTAAAGGTGCCCATCTCCACTGGATGGTCGATAAGCTCATCATAGTTGGCGGCGCTGAAACGGCCGAACTGCCATTCTTCACCTTCGGTTCGACTCAGGGTTGTTGCCAGCTGCCAGTTGGCTTCCTCTTTGGGAGGCTGAATTTCCAGCTCCAGCGGCTCAAGCTCTTTGCCGGCCACCGCCAAAAAGACGCTGCTGCCGTTGAAAAAGCCGTGGGTCTGATCCAGGTGGGCGCTGCGCACCGACATATCCCAGGCATAAACCGAGTAGCGCAGATGCAGCGACTCGGCATTGGAATCTATCTGCCAGCGCTGTTTGTCGAGCTGAGTAATGCTGAGCGGACGCTCCTGCTCATCAAAGGCTTTAAGATCTATGATATTGCGACAAAAATCGCGAACCATGTAGCTGCCCGGGATCCAGGATGGCAACCAAAGTTCTTGTCTTGGGGCTGGTGCCTGAATGGTGATTTTGACCTCGAACAGGTGAGCGTGGGGATCTATGGGGCAAATCTGATAACTGATCATCTGATATCCGTGTGAATCGTTGGCGAGTGCCGGGAGCCAAATTGGGTGCTATCCGGCTGAGCATGGCGACAATGCTGCCAAAAAAGCCAGGCTGCGGCAATTACTTGCCGAGTTTTAAATGGCTTGGGGTTCAAATCGCCGTGGCCGATTACATCTCCGGGCCGAATGGTATTATACTGCCAAGAACACAGAGGTTTGGCCCTTGGGCCGAGCCTGAACCGACACACCGGAGTGGCAAAATGGCCGAAGAAACCATATTCAGCAAAATTATCCGCCGTGAAATTCCCACGGACATACTGTATCAGGACGAACTGGTAACCGCCTTTCGGGACATCAATCCCAAGGCGCCCACCCACGTGCTGATAGTGCCCAATCATCTGATCCCCACGGTCAATGACGCCAAGGCCTCTGACGAGCAGGCCATAGGCCGTATGGTGACTGTGGCCGCCAAGCTGGCCACCGAGGCCGGGATCGCCGAGGACGGTTATCGTTTAATCATCAACTGTAATGAACATGGCGGCCAGGAAGTGTTCCACATCCACATGCATCTGCTTGGCGGTAAAGCCTTGGGGCCTATGGTGAGTTCAGCGTCATGAAAGTCAATCCGGAGTTTTTCCCGCTGACGACTCTGGCTACCCGTTTCGTCAACCAGTTGGCCCAGTGCCGCCGCCTCGGGCTCAAGGTGCATGAGGCCAGTGAGCACCATGTACTGATAGAATTGCCTTACAGCACCGAGCTGGTGGGTTACCCTGAAACCGGGGTTATTCATGGTGGGGTTATCACTACTTTGATGGATACTGCCAGTGGCTGCGCCGTGGTTTGTGCCATCAAGGACAAATATGGTTCGCTGGAGATCTCGCCGACTTTGGATCTGCGGGTGGACTATATGAAGCCCGCCGAGCCCCACAAGCCGGTGTATGGTTTTGCCGAGTGTTATAAGTTGTCATCCAGCGTAGCGTTCACCCGGGCCATTGCCTATCAGGACAGTATAGACGACCCCATCGCCCATGCGGTTGGTTCCTTTATGCGGATAAGCCCTGAAATGATAGGGGACACTTTCCGCAAGGCACTGATGGGTGAGGAGACGAAATGACAGATCCCAAGGCATCCCTGGATGTAAAAAGCATAGTTGCAAAAGTGACAGAAACCAATGATTTCAGTCACTTGCTTGAGCATGTGCCCTACGCCCGCTTTATTGGCATGTTGGTTGAAAGGTTTGGCGATGAACTGGTGTTTCGTCTGCCGGCCAAAGATGACAACATAGGTAACCCGGTTCTGCCGGCCATTCACGGCGGGGTGATAGCCGGGTTTATGGAGATGTCGGCCATCATCCAGCTTATGGTGTTTATGCAAACCAGTAAGGTGCCCAAGGTAGTTGATTTTTCCATCGACTATTTACGTGCCGGTTATCATAAGGACAGCTTCGCCGAGTGCCGAATTACCCGTCAGGGACGGCGAGTGGCCAATGTCAATATCGACTGCTGGCAAACCAACCGCAAGCAGTTGATTGCAACCGCCCGGGCACACTTTTTGATTGATTGAGAATTAAGGGATTGGCAGATGAAAAAAGTCTTGGTAATAGCAGCAACCCTGCTGGCTCTGGCAGGCTGCGCCAACCATACGGCCGGGGTGTATGCCAGCTCGACTGGTGAAAGCCGTATCGACAATAGCAGCTTTGCCCGCTCTGTAAGTGTCGGTGATCTTATGGCCAGAGGCGAGGGCGGCTTGCTCAGAGGCACAGCCACAATCAGCAGCAAAGTCGCTACCGATATGCGCATTCAATACAAATTCACCTGGTATGATGCCAGCGGCTATACCCTGGATGATGAAGGTGTGTCCTGGAAGTCGGTCAAGCTGCATGGTAAACAGCAGTTGCAGGTGAGCGCCGTGGCGCCGAATCCGACCGCCAGCCGTTTTGAGATCTATGTGCGCGAGGCCTTTTCAAACTAAAAGTTGCAACCTCGGCACCACTGCCGCCCGAGTCATTATTCCCGTTGAATGCTCAACGAATGGGAGTATTGGAGTGGGCGGTTTTTTTATGCCCTCAGGTACAATTTGGCAACCTGGCTCACTTTTGTTGGTAACTCGTGTATACTGGCCCGCGCCAAGGGGTGTTTACCGCATTGCGGTTGACTGAGATGTCGTATGACGAACCCTTAGAACCTGATCCGGCTAGTACCGGCGTAGGAATGGGCCACAATTCGTGCACTTTCAACTCGCTTTCTTATTGCCGGATCTCAAACAGTGAATATTTGAGGTCCTATGTCCAAGTTTACCGTACCTACTCTGCTTGCCAGCACCATTCAGATGTTGCTGTGGGCACCCGTTCATGCCGCCGATAATCCCGGCGTTGAAAATCAAGATGAGCAACAAGCCATGGAAGTGATAGTCGTCAGCGGCGACTTTCGTGGTCTGACGCTGGAAAAGATGCCCTCCAGCGTGACTGTTATCGACGAGCAGCGCATTGAAGATCAAGGCGCCGAGCATTTCGAAGACATGTTGGGTAACGTAGCCAACTTCAACTGGTCAGGTGCCAGCTCCCGGCCAAGATACTTCCAGATCCGCGGTGTAGGTGAGCAGGAGCAATACCAGGGAGCGCCCAACTCCTCTGTGGGCTTTATTATCGACGATATCGATCTCTCCGGGCTGGGCAGCGTTTCCAGCCTGTACGACCTGCAGCAGTTTGAAGTGCTGCGCGGCCCCCAGGGCACCCGCTATGGCGCCAATGCCCTGGCCGGTCTTATCTATCTCAAGAGCAATGACCCCACAGACGTGTTCGAGCACGGCGCCGAAGTCTCGCTCGGTAATGATAATCTGCAAACCTTTAGCGGCTTCAGCTCCGGCCCAGTGACTGATTCCGGCAAGCTGCTCTATCGTGTGGCGCTGCAGCAACACAAGCAGAACGGTTATCGCGACAACCTGTATCTGGGCCGTGACGATACCAATGAGCGTGATGAATTCAGCGGCCGTATCAAGCTGCGCTGGTACGCCACCGACAAATTGCAGGCGGATTTCACTCTACTGCATGCCGATTTTGACAATGGTTATGATGCCTGGACTTTGGACAATAACGGCTTCGATACCATTACCGATGCGCCGGGCGTCGACAAGCAGCGCACCACGGGATCCAGTCTCAAGCTGAGCTATACCGGCTTTGAGGCTTTTGAGCTGGTGTCCCTGTCAAGCTATGCCGCAACAGATCATCACCACGGTTACGACGGTGACTGGGCCAACCCGGATTACTGGGCCGGGAAAGAGTGCGGCGGCGCACCCTGTGAGTACGATTACACCTGGGATAAACGCGGCGAGCGCCGTACTCTGTCACAGGAGTTCAGATTCAGCTCTAACGAGGCCGGGCGGATTTTCGGCGGCAGCACAGACTGGCTGGCCGGGCTCTATTTTATGGATCTCGATGAGGACAATGATCTCTACTCTGAATACAACAGCTGGCCGGATGAAGTGCTGACTTCCCGCTACAGCGCCAGTAACTATGCGGTGTTTGCCCAGTTGGACTCAGATCTGGGGGCGGGCTACAGCCTGTCTATCGGTGCTCGTATTGAGCGACGTGAGAGTGACTACAGCGACAGCAATGGTGATGCCTTTAGCCCATCGGAAAACATGTGGGGTGGCCATATCGCCCTGTCCAAGGCGCTGGCTGAACACCATGAAGCCTATGTTCGGATAGCCAGGGGCTACAAGGCTGGTGGTTTCAATATGACGCTGCCCCAGGAGCTGGCCGACAAGAAAGAGTTCGATACCGAAATCCTCTACAACTATGAACTGGGGCTGAAATCCAGCTGGGCCGATGGCTTGTTGGATACTCGTCTGGCACTGTTCTTTATGGACAGGGAAGATCAGCAGGTAGCGGCCTCGCTGCAGGATCCTGTCGATCCCCAGCGCTTTATTCTGTTCACCGAAAACGCCGGCAGCTCCAATAACTATGGCGCCGAGCTGGAAGCCAACTGGTATCCCACAGATTCACTGCAGTTCTACACCAGCCTTGGGTATCTGCAGACAGAATACGGTGATTACCTGTATCAGGATAAATATGGCAACCCTGTGGATCTCAGTGGCCGGGAACTGGCCCACTCGCCGAGATGGACCTATAGTCTCGGCATGACCTGGCGCAATGACATGGGCTGGTTTGCCAACCTCAACAGCAGTGGCAAGAGTGCGTTCTACTACTCAGACAGCAATGATTCCCGATCTGAAGACTATCAGGTGGTCAACGCCAAGCTGGGATATGAGACCGAAAAGTGGTCGGTTTACCTCTGGGGCCGCAACCTGTTCGATGAAAAATACGGCGTGCGCGGTTTCTACTTCGGCAATGAGCCGGATCAGGACTGGGCCGAGAAGCAATATATCCGCTACGGGGACCCACGCCAGATTGGTGTGACCTTCAACGTCAAATTTATCTGATGGCATAAGCCGTTGTCGGCCGGGGCGTGTAGCAGTGCCCCGGTTCATTACAGGAGATGTAAAATGAAGTTAACTGCCGAAATCAGCATGTATCCGCTCCACGATGAGTATCTGGAGCCTATTCAATGGTTTATCAAGCGCCTGGACACTTATGCCAACATAGAGAGAACCACCAATGCCATGGCGACACAGGTGTGCGGTGATTATGCCGAGGTGATGGCCATGCTGGCCGCCGAGATGCAGGCGGCACACGAGAAATTTGGCAAGGCGGTGTTTGTCTGTAAATTTATCGGCGGTGAGCTGAACTTGGGCCACAGGGAATAACCCATGAGTGAATTCTGGCACTGGCTCGCAGAGGCCGGCTCTCAGGCCCAGGGAATGGGCGCTTGGGAAGCGGTAGCCGTGGTATTGGCCTTGGCCTATCTGCTGCTGGCCATGAAAGCCAATATCTGGTGTTGGGCGGCAGCCTTTGCCAGCACTGCCATCTACACTGTGCTGTTCTGGAAAGTCGCGCTGCTGATGGAGTCAGTGCTCAACGTCTATTACATGGCGATGGCGCTGTACGGATACTGGCTCTGGCGCCGGGGTGGGGAAAACCATCAAGGAGTGGCTGTGACCTCCTGGCCCTGGCAGCGGCACCTGGTGCTGATTTTGTTGACTGGGTTGGTGTCTCTGTTTGTCGGTCATATGATGGCGACTTTCACTCAGGCAGCCTTTCCCTACCTGGATGCGGCAACCAGCTGTTTTGCTGTGATGACGACTTTTCTGGTGGCGCGCAAAGTGCTGGAAAACTGGCTCTATTGGGTGGTTATCGATCTGGTGTCCATCTATCTCTATTTAAGCAAGGGCTTGATGTTGACCTCACTCTTGTTTGTGCTCTACGTGGGGATGGCGGTAGCCGGATACTTTATCTGGCGCGCCAGAGCTAAGGAGTCCCGCGGTCGCGACTCCTCACAGCTTGAAAGCGGCGCGGCATGAAAGGCAAACCGCTGACAGCACTTGAAGCCAGTCTGGGTGAAGGTTTGAGCTGTGAGCTCAATGCCGCTCTTGAACGGCTACAGTTGTGGCCGCTTGAAGGGGCCAAGCCGCTCACTCTTGGGCTAAGCAACCAAAACTGGCTCTTGCAGGCCGGTAGCGAGTCAATGGTGCTGAGAGTCAACTCCCCGGGCTCAGACCGTATCTGCGACAGAAACAACGAACTGGCATGTTGGCGGGTTGCCGAGAAGGCGAACCTGGCACCAGGGCTGATTTGGGTCAGCGCTGACAAGGGGTTATATCTGAGCCGCTTTATTGAACAAGCGCCGCAAGCCAACTGGCAGCAGTTACTCGCATCCAAAGGCGCGGCCGAGATCGCAAGCGCGGCTCAAAAAGCCTATGCAAACTCAAAGAACCTCTCTGGCCTGCCTGAGCACAAACATGAGCCTAGACATGATTCTAAACATGAGCCTAGACACGAGTCTAAACATGAAGGTGGCTCAGGCGCTGTATTGGGAGCCAAGCAAGGCAAATCACCTCAGGCCTTACTGCTGGAGTTGCTGCTGGGGCTGAGGGGCTTGCCGGCCCCCAAGCTCGAAATCAGTGTTGCCGAGCAGTGGCGCATCTATCTGGAGCGGCTCGATGATATGGCTCTGAGCCGGGGGCAGCCTTCAAGCTGGCAACAGCGGCTCATGCAACTTCACTCGGCCCAAGGGTTATTCGAGCAGTGCAGCACTCGGCTGGAGGCCTGTCTGCTGAGGCCTCAGTATTGTCACAGGGATCTCAATCCTCATAACCTGTTGCTGGCCGAGGATGGACTCAAGTGCGTCGATTTTGAATATGCCTGCGCTTCCCACCCGCTGTTTGAGTTGGCCGGGGTGCTGTCATCCCATCAACTGAGCGCCGAGGGGCAACAGTGGCTCATCTATCACTATCTTGAGCAGCATCCGCATTTAACCGGCGATGCTCACCTGGCCGTGGCTGCAGCCGTCGATGTCTACTGGCTGTTTGCCTGCTGCTGGGCCTTGCAGATGGCCTGGGACAATCAGCAGCAGTCTTATCTCGACTGGTTTGATGACTTCTGGCATCTTGTAAAGCATCAATGAGTCAGGCAGGGAAGCTGTCGCCTGGCCTTAGCCAACTTAAAGTATTTAATGGATGAAACGCATTGTTATTGCCCTGGCGCTGCTTATTGCGCTCAGTGCCTGCTCCACCAAGGTCAGCTATTATTTCCTCGATTGGGCCATAGAGTGGCAGCTGGAAGATTATGTCACTCTCGACCGGCAACAGGAGCAGGCGTTTGACGCCATTCTCGACCCTTTTCTCGCCTGGCATCGCAGCCAGGAGTTACCCAGATACAGTGCCCAGTTAAAAACGCTGCAAACCGAGCTTGCCGATGGCACTTTAACGCCACAGAGTTGGCGCCATCATGTGGATATGGCAAGAGATCACTGGTTTCGGCTGTTTGCCCAGGTGTTTGACGATCTTTTGCCCCTTATCGCTTCTTTGAGTGACAAGCAGGTCGCCCAGGTGATAGCCAAACTGGAGGCCGATGAGCAGGAGCTGGTGGATGAATACAAGGACAAAAACCAGGAACAACTGATTGAAGATGCGGATGAACGGCTGGAGGAGCTGTTTGCCGATTGGCTGGGGCGTTTGAGTGAGCAGCAAAAGGCCCTGATCCATGAACACAATAGCCGCCGACTGGCGACCCTGGATATGTGGCTCGAGTATCGTCACGAGTGGCTCCGGCAGTTCAAACAAGCCTTGCTGCAACGCAGTGATTCTGACTTGTTGGCGCAGCGCTTGCGGCTGCTGATGACATCGCCCGATGAGCTCAAGTCAGATGTGCACAAGCAGAAATTGGCGCAGAACACGGAAAACTTCGGCATGCTGTTGTTGCAACTGCACCAGAGCCTGAGTGAGCGCCAGCAAAAACACTTCAAGCGTAAGCTGGGCAACTTGATTGACGATCTGGATGAACTGAGTCAGGCATAGCCCTGAGCTTATGGGGTCGTAAAGCGGGTCTTTGGTCTGTAGAAGGGGCATTGGGCCATTTGCCCGGAAAAACATGCCTTGCATCCAGGCCCTTAAGCGGACGCAGAGCAGGCATGGGGCTTGTTGGCACCTTTCTAAAGTAAAGACTGAAATAAAATCGCTTATTGCCGGGTCAACTGCAGCATGACAGGAATACTCCCCCGAATAAGGAGGTTTTCATGCAAGCCATCATTCAAACCTATGCGGCATTTTTCAAATCACTGCGACACTTCGATGGCCTGGCACCGTTGGCATTGCGGCTCTATCTGGCGCCGGTGCTGGTGCAGGCCGGTTACAATAAACTCAGCCACTTCAGCGACACAGCGGCTTGGTTCGGTAATCCGGATTGGGGGCTGGGCTTGCCCATGCCTGAAGTGATGGTGGCGCTGGCGGCCGGGACCGAATTTTTTGGTGGCTTGTTGCTTCTGCTCGGGTTGGCCACACGGCTGGTGGCTATCCCCATGAGTATTACCATGTTGGTGGCGGCCTTCAGTGTGCACTGGTCCAATGGCTGGCTGGCGATTGCCGATCCCTCATCCTGGCTCGCAAACGACAGGGTGATGGCTTCGGTTGAGAAGCTTGAGCGGGCCAAGGGGATACTGCAGGAGCACGGCAATTACGACTGGCTTACCAGTTCGGGTAACCTGGTGATCCTCAACAACGGCATTGAGTTTGCGATCACCTATTTCATTATGCTGTTGGTATTGCTGTTTATGGGCGGCGGTCGTTACACCAGTGTGGACTATTTTATTGGCCGTAAATGGCTGCCCAAAACCGTTAATCTCGGCTGATTGTTGCTTAAAACAACTCGTCCCGGCTTATTGCCTCTGGCGATCCGGGGCGGATTTGGTATCCTGTGAAGTCATTGATATCTCAGCTGAGGATCGCGCATTGGACGCACTTACTCTTCTTCTTACCCGACAATCATGTCCACGACTGCAGGCTCCGGCGCCGAATGAAGCGCAACTGAAAATTATCCTGGATGCCGCGGCCAGAGTACCGGATCACGGTGGCCTGGCGCCCTGGGAGTTTATTATTGCTACCGGTGAAGGGCTCAATCGCCTGGCAGATATTTTTGTTGCAGCCGCCACAGCAGATGGTGCCGACGAGGGCTTTATCAACAAGGCTGCCGGTTTGCCGCTCAGAGCGCCTATGGTAATCACTGTGGTTGCCAAGACCAAAGATCATCCCAAGGTGCCTGAGCTGGAGCAGCAATTGGCAGCCGGCTGCGCCGTGATGGCGATGCAGCAGGCCGCATTTGCCCTGGGGCTTGGCGGAATATGGCGCACTGGCGCCTTTGCCTTTGACTCTACGGTCAACACGGCACTGGGGCTCGATGGTAACGATCAGATAGTGGGCTTTCTCTATCTGGGCACCCCTGTGGTTGAAGCGCCGCTCAAAGCCACCAAAGAGGGCAGCGCCTTTGCCCGCTATCTCTGATAGCTGCCGGACACTCAATGGCGGAAAGCTTGCCATGGGCTAAGCTCATGGCATCAAGCTATTGTACTCAGTTGCCTACCGCAACCCCCACCTCCAGGCGCTCGAACCAGTCGAGAAACTCAGGTATCTGTTCGCCCCTGAATATCCGCCCGTGCTGCGGACATAAATAGTCCAGCTCCAGCTCTCTTATTCTGGCTATCCAGTCCTGCTTGGCGCGGTTGGAGGGCATCCATCTTTGATGGAAAAAGCGCATCTTCTCGGTGTGACGGCCAAAGTCATCGACAAACAGCCCGGCATCCGCGTCTTCCAGTGCCGCACCTATATCGCCCGACATCAGCACTTTGCCGATAGGGTCGTAGACATGAAAATTGCCAGAAGCGTGCAGATAATGCGCCGGGATAAACTGCACCTCTACGCCATCGAGCGTCAGCTTGTCGCCTTGATCTTTAATGGCCTGGTATTGAATATGCTCCATTCCGAAATGGCGGATGAAACCTTCCCAAATCCAGGGCGCGTGCAGCTGGGCCCGCTCCAGAGTCTGATCCCACAACCCCAGGGAGGAGATGATATCGGGATCCTGATGGGAGGCGAATAGATGGGTGAGCTGCTCTATGGGGATGTGACAAACCACATTGGCCAGCATGGGGGCAAATAGCTCTATGCCCCCCGGGTCCATCAGCAGAGCCTGCTCGGCAGTGACCAACATATATTGATTGGTGTCTATGATGCCGTCGGGTTTGTCCGGATCCCGGCCAAAATAGATCCATTTGTGGCTATGGGTTTCCAACAAGAGTTGGCTCTTCATCCCTGTACTCCCTTATTGTTCAAGTAATTGAATCGCCTTATCTACCTGAGTGCGGATCGCCCCGGCAGCAGCATCGACCCGGTTGGCAACATGGTTGAAAGTGGCCTGGTCGGCGGGCTTTATCCGGCAGGCTTCGATGCGGCACAGCGAGGCCAGCACTTTAGCGGTTTTCAGCTGCTGGCAGAGCTCTTCCAGTTGCAATTCAATATCCAGGCTCAGGCGTTTGCACTGCTGCTCAAGGGCCGTAAAGTGTTGGCTGTTCTTCTCCAGCGCCGGCGTGATACTGTCGCCATAACGGGCTTTGCGGGCTTTCTCCCTGGCGCAGGCAAATTGCAGCATCGCCTTGCGGACTCGGGTCTGCTCGCTGGTCAGGCGGCTGATGGTCTGTGCCAGATGATTGATTCTTGCGGCTGAGTGGGTGGTGAAATGCGCCAGTTCGTCGATAGAGTGGGTCAGCGCCTTAAAGCCCAGCGCCATGCTGCCGGCACGAATCGATGCCGCCTGGGCATTGCTGGCGATGATATTAATCTCTTTGCAGTGGCCCTGAGTCTTTTCCAGTTCGGCGGCAATGATGGCGGCACGAACATAGAACTGACGCGTTGGTTGACGTTCTGATCCCATAATTCACTGTTTTACAGTCATAATCCTGTTTGAGAGTATAGAAGATAATTAACTTGCCAACAGGCGCGAGCTGATTTTTCCCATCAATGGAGTCAAGCTACAACTCAAGCGCTTGAATTTGCACTCTGTTTAGCTTGAATAGCCTCTTTGAGAATAGATGTTTAGTGTTGTAACTATATGAATTGAAAGTTTTATTTTGATTGTCAGCCCAAATCGAATGCTCTAGTATCCGCTGCTATCAGAATCGGCCCCTGCTTTATTCAAGTGGGGGCTTTTTAGGTTGTGGCTTTGTCAATAAATAGGCAACAACAGCCGCTGCATTTCAGAGAGGATACCCATTTGGTTTCGCTGTTAAACGATGAACTATTGGACAGGATTGCCGATGCACTTACGGACAAGGGATACATAGTGCTTGAGGATGTGCTGCCGGAGACATTGAGTAACGCATTGCTGGATAAGGTTAACCACTCGCCGGTAGAGAGCTTTCGCTGGGCTGAAATCGGCCGTGGTAATGAGCGCGTGCGCGAACAGGAGATACGTTCAGACAGGATCCGCTGGTTGAATGAACAACAACAGCCGGATGCCGACTATTTGGAATACATGGCCTGCTTGCGTCATGGGCTTAACCGGCGCCTGTTTATGGGGCTATTCGATTATGAAAGCCATTACGCCTTTTACCGCCCTGGTACTTTTTACCGTAAACACCTGGACGCGCTGCGGGGTAGTCGCAACCGGATCTTGACCACGGTCTTCTTCCTGAATCCCGACTGGCAACAGGGTGATGGTGGCGAGCTGATGCTCTATGAAGAAAACGATGTTCTGCTTGAGCAGATCCCGCCGAGAATGGGCACTCTGGTGATCTTCCTGAGCGAGCGTTTCCCCCATGAAGTACTGCCAACCCATAAAGATCGTGCCAGCATAGCCGGTTGGTTCCGGGTTGCCGGTAGTTATGAACTGCCATAAATAACACTACTGGCATGTTGCCTCTGGGCGGTATTTTTGAGCACAAGCTTAGTTCAGGGGCAGCAGGCTTATGCAGTAGCTTCAGCTAACACTCGGTGAGCGCAGAATCTCTTCATCTACCCAATGGAGCAGTTTCTTGATGGCTTTGGATAGCACCTGGTTCTGGCGCACTATGTAACCCAGGCTGGCGGAAGGGAAGCTGGGTAGTGGCGTCATGCAGGACTGCAGGTTGAGTTTGGGATGCAGGGCGAAGTCCGGCACTATAGCGATACCGAAACCGGCTTCGGCCCAATCTATTTGGGCATCCACGCTGCCCACTTCCATGATGCGGTATTCCGACAGTTTGAGCTCAGGTAGTGCCGGGTCAATCAGATCCCGGGTGCGGGTGTCGTGTCCCAGTAGTATTAAGGTCGGTGCTTCCTGCGGGCTGGAGACTTTTCCTCTTTGCCAGGCCTTGAGATCATTGCCCAAGGCGTACCATTTCACTTGTTTTAGCTCGGTAAAATGCAGCGGTTGACTCTCTTTTTGTGCCATCACAAAGCCAAGATCGGCCTTGGCGCTTTTTACCAGGTCTGCCGCTTGCGAGGAGGTGGTGTTCAGCAGTGTCAGGTCAATGCCGGGGAATTCGGTTTTGAACGACTGAAAAGGGCCTATCAGCAGCCATCTGGAAATGATATCGCTGGCGGCTATGGTCATGGTGCCCTGGCACAGATCATTGATGGCGTTGAGATCGGCCTGGCAGCTTTGCAGCTCCATCAGGGTGTTGTGTGCACTCCTTAACAAGCGCTCACCGGCTTGGGTCAGCCGAAATGGATTACGCTCAATCAGCTTTACCCGGGTGGTTTGCTCCAACTGCTTGATATGCAAGCTGACATTGGGTTGAGTCATATGCAGCTCATTGGCTGCCTTGCCGAAGTGTTCCAGGCGGGCCAGGGTGACAAAGGTTTTAAGCCAGTGGAGTTCGAGCATAACAGCCTCTTTGCCGAGTTTTTTAAGCGGTACTTTTTAAGCGTTAGGGCAGGCGCTTTATGCTTGGCGGCTTGGCCTTGGTCTTAGTCATGGCCTTGGTCACGACAATTGCCCGCTATCTTCGATTCCGATGCAAAATATCCCGATATGGATTTCTTATCAAGCCAATAATGATTATTAATTTTTCTTATTTGCGCCGTGGTCATAGGATAGACAGGTTTTTGTTTAGGAGAACTGGAAATGTCGTCTATCGTTGTAGTTGGTGCAAACTGGGGTGATGAAGGTAAAGGCCGTATCGTGGACTATCTGGCAGATAGCGCGGCGGCGAGCATACGTTTTCAGGGCGGCAACAATGCCGGCCACACAGTTGTGAATGACTTTGGGACATTCAAACTGCATCAACTGCCTAGCGGCGTATTCAATCCAAGTTGCTTGGCAGTATTGGGCCCCGGCATGGTGATAAGCCCGGCGCCACTTTCCGAAGAGATTGCCGAGGTGAAAGCCGCCGGCGTCAATGTCAATCTGTGCATTTCCGATCGGGCGACTCTGTGCCTGCCAATCCACGCCATTGAAGATACTCTGGAAGAGGAGCGTCTTGGTGACGGCGCTTACGGTTCTACCCGCCAGGGCATTGCCCCGGCTTACGGTGACCGGGTAATGAAAAAAGGCATTCTGGTGGGTTGGTTGAAGCAGCCTGAAGTACTGCGTGAACGTATCCAGTTTATGCTGGACTGGAAACTGCCGCAGCTCAAGGCGCTGTATCCCTCCTTTGAATTTTCGCAAACCGCAGAAGAGATGACTGCCTGGTTGTTGGAAGTGTCCGCTCCTTGGCGTGATGCCATCTGCAACGTGAGCGAGCCACTGAAAGCGCTGCAGGCAAAAGATGAAAACCTGCTGTTTGAAGCCCAGTTGGGCGCGGGTCGTGACCTGGTTTACGGTGAATACCCTTGGACCACATCTTCCAATGTGACCGCCGCTTATGCTGGTCTTGGCAGTGGTTTACCGGCACTACGCCCCGAGCGAGTGATTGCCGTAGCCAAGTCCTTCAGCTCATCAGTGGGAACCGGCACCTTGATAACCGCCATGGAAGAGCAGGATAACTTCCGCGAAGCCGCCAATGAGTATGGCGCGGTAACCGGGCGCCCTCGTGATATGGGCTATTTTGATGCCGTGGCCACCCGTAATGGTGTCGAGCTGCAGGCGGCCACAGAAGTGGCGCTCACTAAACTGGATTGTTTGAGTGGGATGCAGGATCTGAAAATCTGCATCGATTATCAGGGCGAACACAGCGAAAACCCGATTTGGCCACAAACTTCTGCCTTGGCGCCGGTTTACGAGCAGATGGAAGGTTGGAGTGAAGACATCACGGCTTGCCGCACCTTTGAGAGCCTGCCACTGGCAGCACAAAAGTACGTACAGCGGGTTGAAGAGTTGATGGGCGTGCCGGTGAAAATGATCTCTGTCGGCCCGGAGCGGGCGCAGATGATCCTGCGTTAACAAGGTTGCCCGTTTATGCCCAAGTCTCTCCGTGTGTGACATAGTCAAGGGAGGCTTGGGCATCACTATGCTAATTTCGCGCTTCATTTGGGTCATGCGCTTTCTCCGCTGTTAGCTATTTCCCCCTTCGCATTTCAATTTATTGCTGTCCCCTTTGAACTGACCTGCTGTTATCACTGGCTTTGTTTTTTTACAATCGTTTTGAAAGAAACTGTTTGTTAACATTTCTCTGGTTTAATGATTTATTCATGTTAGTCTGGTATTTAAACAAGCGTTAAATCATCATCTTGCATTATTAGGGAGGCAAATCATGGGACTGGAAGCATGCTTGACCGGAGAACATGTGATCCTCGAACCTTTGAGTCAGGATCATCTGCCGGCGCTGTCGTTGGCAGTCGCCGATGGTGAGTTGTGGCGCTTGTGGTACACCAGCGTGCCGCATCCGGATGAGATGAAAGAGTATATCCAGCAGGCTTTGGAAAGTGAGCAGCGCGGTGAGGCCTTGGCCTTTGCAGTACGTAGCCGCGATAGCGGTGCAATTGTCGGTTGTACCCGCATTTGCAACTGGGATCAGGCCAACCGCCGGCTGGAGATTGGATATACCTGGTATGCCAAGAGTGTGCAGCGCAGCGCCATCAATACCGAAACCAAACTGCTGCTGCTGGAGTACGCCTTCGAGACCCTGGATGTGATGGCGGTGGAGTTCAGAACCCATTTTCACAACCAGGCTTCACGGGAAGCCATCACCCGTCTGGGAGCCAAGCAAGATGGTATCTTGCGAAATCACAGGCTGCTCAAGGACGGCAGTGTCAGGGATACAGTGGTTTACTCCATCATTGACAGCGAATGGCCTGAAGTGAAACAAGGCCTCAAGGACAGGCTGGCATTTTACAGTGATCAGTACCATGCCGAACTCGCACAGTGAGTGAGCACCATTTAGGACATTATTGAATCGAAGGGAAATCATTCATGCTAAAGCAAGTTATTCGGGCACAGTCACAGGACGCCGAGATTATCTCACCGCTGTTTGATGAGTATCGCCGGTTTTATGGATATCCCAGCCAGCCCGAACTGGCGTTAAGCTTTATCAGCCAAAGGCTTAAGCGGGATGAATCCGTGATCTTTTATCTGCCGGATGAGCAAAACCAGGCCTTGGGTTTTGTGCAGCTCTATCCCGGCTTTTCTTCGCTGCAGGCGGCGCCGCTGCTGATCCTCAATGATATCTATGTCACTCAACATGCCAGGTGTGTCGGCATAGGTCGTGCGCTGCTCGATGCCGCGCTGAATTACGCCAAAGCACAGGGCATTGATGAATTGATCCTCGAAACCCAGCGTAATAACGTTAGGGCGCAGGCGCTCTATGAGTCCATTGGTTTTGTCCGGGACAATGAATTTTTCCACTACAGTCTGACCCTAAAACCTTGAAATTCATCAGGCACTAAAGTAGCTTGCCTTCATTGATATCAAGAGGATCACCAAGATGTCCCATAAAACTGCTTTGTCTGTCTTTGTCGCTATCGGCTTGTTTTCCAGTGCCAATGTGTTCGCCGGCCCCGCCGAAGAGGCCTTTAGCGCCGAGTTGCAGCAATGCGCCGCCTATTATCAAATAAGTTCTGAAGCCATAGGGGCAATGAATGCACCGCAGATGGCCGCCGTTGGAGACAGGCTGAAACAATCCGCCAAGGACGCTGAGGCTTTGGCTGCCCAGTACAGTTCGGCGCAGGATGCCGAGAAAGGCGTGGCTGCGGCCCGTGCTGAAATGCTGGAAACCATGGGTAACAGCAAGAGTTTGGCTGGTTTGATGAGCCAATACAAAGACAGCTGCAAAACCATCTTGGCCGAGCCGCAAAAGCGCCTCGACTACTGGATAATGGCCAATATGTGATGCAATAAAATGCGGCCGCAGCCTGTCTCTTTGTCCAAGGGGGAGGCACTATGCTTTTGAGTCTGTTATTGGCCGCTTTTATCATCTTGCTCGCGCTTGCGATTGAGTCCTGGCCCAGGATCCGCTCTAAAGCCCGTGAACACCGGCAAGGGGCAGCTTGGGTACAGGAAAACCATAGCCGCGCCAGCGGACGTGAACAGCAAGACTGCTTTGCGGATCTCAGTTTTGCGCCCTTCTTGCTTACGGCTGCTCTGACCTTGATAGCCTGCGCATTTGAACTGATGCCGGCAACTTATGTGTTTGGTTTAATACTCTTTATTGTTCTCAACCTACTGCTCTTGATGGTCTGGCATCTCTATGACAGACTGCTTGGCGGGCAAAAAAGGGGCAAGAGCTTCTTGCCGCCGCTGCTTTACGGCCTCGCGGCCCTGTTTGCCTGGATAGGGGCTATGCCATAAGTCAGGCCATAAGTCAGGCCCTAAGCCCGATTCCAAGGCAAGAATTCATGAGCCCGGCCCGAATTACACCAAGAGGCGTTGCATCGGCCTCAAGCTGTTTGAGGCATCACAGCATTGGTTCTCGGGCGCTGAAATGTCAGCTTACAATTAGCTTGCGGCCCGGCGTTGGAATTTTGCATTAAATAGGGAACTTGCGCCTTTATCCAAGGTTCAAAGCTGCAGACAATAACAAGGAGTGGTTGAGCGCCGGTCGCAATACCCACCAAGAGCAATGATAAAGCTTCAACAACTTTGTAAAACCTATCAGATGGGCGACGCCTGTGTGCGTGCGCTTGATGAAGTCAGTTTCGACATTCAAGCCAATGAATTTGTGGCCATCATGGGGCCATCGGGTTCAGGCAAGTCGACGCTGATGAATATCATAGGCTGCCTGGATAAACCCAGCAGCGGCAGTTACCTGCTCAATGGCGAAGAGGTGGGACAACTGGATGATGATGCCTTGTCTGCGGTGCGTAACCGCCAGATAGGTTTCGTGTTCCAGAGTTTTCACCTATTGCCGAGACTCACGGCGCTGCAAAATGTGATGCTGCCGCTGAGATACAGTCCAGAAGGGCAGGGTGATGAAACCCACGCGATAGAATTACTGAGGCGTGTCGGGCTCGGAGAGCGACTGGATCACAGACCCAACCAACTCTCGGGCGGTCAGCGTCAGCGGGTGGCGATAGCTCGCTCCCTGGTCAATCGCCCGGCCATTTTGTTGGCCGATGAGCCCACAGGGGCGCTGGACAGCAAGACTTCGCTTGAGATCATGGCGCTGTTTACCGAGCTGCATGCCGCAGGGCAAACCATTATTCTGGTGACCCACGAAGAGGAAGTGGCCGCTTACGCCCAGCGGGTTATCCGCATGCGTGATGGTTGCCTGCAGAGTGACAGGAGGGCAGATGCGGCCTGATTCTCTTTTACTTTTGAGCCTGGCGGTCTCTGGCCTGGCTTTTTCAAGCTTGGCTGTTTCAGAAATTGCTATACCGGCAACGGCTGCTGCCGGCTCGCCCTCTTCTTCATTCGGGGCGCCAGGGGGCAAGGGAGCGGATGCCAAGTCGCAGCCCGCCGCGCAGCTGCTACTGACTGGTAAAGTCAGTTCCGCCAAGTCGCAGACTTTCAGTGTCCCTAAGGCCGGTGATGCCTGGCGCTATCAAATTCAGTGGATGTTACCCGAGGGCTCTTTGGTCTCTTCCGGGCAAGTGGTGGTGGTGTTTGACAAGAGTCAGGTGGCCAACCAGATAGAACAGTTGGAAGCCAGCATGCTCAGGGTGTCGGCGCAGGAGCAGAGCCAGTCCATAGAGCTCAAATCCAAGGTATTGCAAGCCAGGTTCGAGCTGAAAAAGCAGTTACTGGAGCAGGAAAAGGCGCAACTGGTAGCGGCCGTGCCGGCAGATTTTATCGCTGCCAAGGAATACGCCGACAATCAGTTCAAGCTGCTGCAGCTAAATGCCGAGGTGACCAAGGCCAAGCAGGCTCTGGCCGAAGCCTTGGATACCGAGAAGGCGACTCTGGCACAGCTGAAGATTGACAAGGAAAAGGCGGCGCTCGAGCTGGCCCAGGCCTTCAAGGACTTGGACAGCCTGGAGCTGAAAGCCGAAATTGCCGGCCCCTTGCTGCTTGGGCGTGAGCCTTGGAGCAATAAAAAATTCGAGGTGGGGGATACGGTGCAAGTGGGGCGACAAATCGCCACAGTACCTGCTATGGAGGATCTGGAGGTGATCGCCTGGGTCAATGAGGTGGATGTAGATCGCCTGAAATCCGGGCAAGCCGTGACCATGCGTCTGGATGCGGAAATTGAGCGCGCCTTTCCCGGACAAATTGCCAGTATCGGTCGTCAGGCCATCAATCTACCTGCCTGGGGCCGCAGTAACTGGTTTGAAGTCGGGATCCGTTTCAAGGCGCCTGAGGATATCGCCATGATCCCCGGCATGAGTGTGCTGGTGGAAACCGGAGGCAAACATGAAGCGCTTTAGTTTGGCCTGGCTGGCACTGCTTGCGCTGAGCGCCTGCAGTGATGGGGTGAGCACTCAGGTGGTGCAAGGTCCCCTGAGTCAAAAAATAGAAGTCACCGGTGAGCTGGTGGCGGCCGATACCGTATCTTTAATGCCGCCTGTGATGCGGCGCATCTGGCAATACCAGGTCAAGCAGCTGGCGCCGGAAGGCAGCGAGGTGGAAAGCGGCGAGATGGTGGCTCAGCTGGATACCTCGGAACTGACCCAAAGGCTGTCGGTCAAATCGGCCGAGCTTGAGGCTACGGTGCAGGACTTGCAGACCTCCAAGCTGCGTAATGCCAAGAAGATGGAAGAGCTTAAGTTGCAACTGGCGGAGGCCAAAATGGAGTTGGACAAGGCCGAGCGTAAGTTTGCCCTCTCTGATGACACAGTGGCGGCGTTGGATAAAGAAAAGTACCAGCGTGACGCGGTGATCGCCCGTGACAAGGTGGCTCTGGTGCAGCAGCAACTGGTGCTTGAGGCCGAGAGCGCCCGGCAACGGGAAGCCATGCTCGACGGAGACCGGCAGAAGTTCGCCGCCGAAGTGGCGGCGCTGAAAAAGGGTATCGCCTCGATGACCTTGGTGGCGCCCCGTGCCGGTATGGTGGTCTATGGCAACGATCCTCAGGGCAACAAGCTCAAGGAGGGTCAATCTGTGTTTGCCGGTGATGTGGTGGTATCCATTCCTGATCTCGACAGCATGCAGGTCAATATGGCGATCCCTGAGGTAGAAGCCCGCAGAGTTAAACTGGGCCAGCAACTCAAGATCCGTCTGGATGCCAATCCTGATAAAGTCTTTACAGGGAAAATCAAAGAGTTGGGCGCGGTTTTTCGTAACAAAAGCCAGGAGGTTCCTCTGGTGGTGTTCGATGCGGTTGCCAGCATAGACGAGCCGGATACCGAGCTGATGCGCCCGGGAATGACCGCCAAGATCAGCATAGAAATTGCCGATGACAGCCAGCGGACTCTGGTGGCTCAGGATGCGGTGCATTACGAGGCCGGTCATCCTTATGTGCTGCTGGACGGGCTCTTGGGGGCTCGCAAACAGTCGGTGCGGGTTGGTGCCATGGGGGGCGATCAGGTTGAAATACTCTCCGGCTTGCAGGTGGGTGATGAGGTATTGCTGCCATGAAGAATCATTCGCTAATCGCTCTGGCCTTGATAACGCAGGCCTTGATAGCTTTGGCCTTGAGTGGCTGCCAACCGAGCGGCAACGATGGTGTGCTCACCATGACAGTCAGCCGCGGCGAGTTTCAGGTCAATATCCCCGCCAGCGGTGAGCTGGAAGCGGCGCAGTCCACTCCCGTTGTGGTGCCCACGGGGTTACGTGGGCCTCAGTCCCTGGCCTGGATCCAGAACAACTTTACCCAGGTCAAGGCCGGTGATGTGGTGGCCAGGCTCGATGATACCCGTGAGTCGTTTCGCTTGCAGATGGAAGCCTTCGACTTTGAGCGCTTGGCTCAGGATGCACAGATCCAGACGGAGAAAGATCTCACCTTGAGCCAGAGTTTGACTCTGGGAAGCAAGGTTACAGGTAATGAGCGGCAGTTGGCCGAGCGCTTTTTCAGTGAAGATGAGCGGGTCTACACCAAAATCGACATCATAGATCAGATGCGCAACAAGGAATATTTGGATGCCAAGCTGGATTATTTCCAGTGGGGCAGCACTCAGCACCAGGCGCAGGCCGATGCCGAGCAGGCGCTTATCAAGCTGAAACAGAAAGGCCATCAGGCCAAGATGGACAGGTATCAGGGCAATCTGTCACAGATGGAGATCATCGCGCCGCACGATGGGCTGTTTGTCTATCAGGCTGGCTGGGATGGCGCCTTTCCCGTGGTGGGTGACATGATCTGGTCCGGATTCCCCATAGGCATATTGCCGGATACTTCCGTGATGCAGGCAAGGGTCTATGTGCTTGAATCGGAAGCTGTGGGGCTCGCCATCGGCAAGCAAGCCACAGTGACTCTGGATGCCTATCCTGAGCGGCCTTTTAGCGGCACAGTGACTCAGGTCGATGCGCTGGCCAAGCCCAAAGACAGAGACAGCCCGGTGAACTATTTCCAGTTCACCATCAGCTTGGATCAAACTCTGCCGGCCATTATGCAGCCGGGAAGACAAGTGAATGCCAAGGTACAGGTGCTGGATCTCAATGATGTATTGACTGTGCCCAATCAGGCTCTGTTTCAAAAAGACGGCCGCTACTGGGTGTTTCTCAAGCAGGGCAGCGGCTTTGTGCGCCGGGATGTGACTCCGGGGCACAGGTCCCTTAACCGCACCGAAATTACCGCCGGGCTCAATCCCGGTGACGTAATCGCCCTGACAACCCCACCCAAGAGGAGTCAGCTATGAGTTCGGTAATGGGGCTATGGCAAGGATTTGCCCAGGCGTTCGATGAGATGCGCCACCACAAACTGCGTACAGCCTTGACGTTGCTGGGGATGATATTCGGTGTCGGCGCAGTTATAGCCATGCTCAGCGTCGGTGAGGGTGCCGAGCGTGAAGCCTTGAAGATGATTGAATCCATGGGGGTTCGCAATCTGGTGGTCAACAGCCGCAGCAATGACGGCGAGGCGCTGAAATCGATTCGTGAACACAGTGTTGGTTTGAGCCTGCGTGATATCGACAGTGCCAGAGACACCTTGCCTTTTATTCAGGATTGGGGCGCCGCCAAGGAAGTAAAGGCTTTCAGCCTGTTTTCTGCCGAAGGGCGCAGCGATGCCAGTGTGATGGGAGTGACTCCCAGCTATTTTGGGCTGACGTCGCTCAAGCTCAGTGAAGGGCAGATTTTTACCGAGCAGGATGAGGTTTACTTTCGCCAGGTTGCCGTGTTGGGGCCAGAGGCGGCCCGCAGCCTGTTTCCCAAGGGCGATGCCCTTGGCAAGAACATCAAGATTAACCATCAATGGTTTACCGTGGTGGGTATCCTGGCCGATGCCAATCGCGGTAAGTCCAAAATCCAGGGCGTCAAGCTTGGGGGCGAGCGCAATCAGGTGTTTATTCCGCTGTCGAGCGCCCTGAAAAAGATGCAATTCAAGGCGCTTGAAGATGAGCTGGACATGATTAAGCTGTCGCTCAGGGAAGAGGTTGAGCCTTCGCTGGCGGCCAAGAGCCTGAATCATCTGTTGCAGCGCCGTCATGGCGGTGAGAAGGATTATGACATAGTGGTGCCGGCCGACCTTCTGGCCCAACATCAGAAGACTCAACAGATCTTCAATATCGTCATGGCCTGTGTCGCCGGGATCTCACTTCTGGTGGGCGGGATTGGCATTATGAACATTATGCTGGCCACCATTTTGGAACGCACCGCCGAGATAGGTTTGCTGCGGGCGCTGGGGGCCAGGCGCAAGGATATCGCCAGGCAGTTTTTGATTGAAAGTATCGCTATTTCGGCTACCGGCGGTCTGTTTGGCATAGTCGTAGGGCTGGGACTGGCGCTGCTTATATCAACTGCGGCCGGTTGGCCTGTGGCTTGGTCTCCCTTTGCGATACTGCTGGCGCTCGGGGTTTGTATGAGTATCGGGGTCGGCTTTGGCCTCTATCCGGCGCAGAAGGCGGCCAAACTGGATCCCATTATTGCCTTGCAACGGGACTGACAGAGGGTTCTTTCGCTTCTGTCAGCGGCTTTGGCGCCAGGGCCGGCGCTCGCAAGGGTGTGTTATTCAAAAATGGCAAGGGTTAGACAGGCGCTTTATTGTCATTGTGTCGATGTTTCTCTGAAGAGAAACTGTCGGCACACAGGCCCTGCCTACAACTCTGCTCATCTGTTTGATCTTGTGATTAAATATAGGAACTTAATTCATTCAAGGAAAGCGGGCAGGTCATTTCATGGATGCATTGCAACAACACAGAGCCCAGGTCAAGCAGCAACTCTATTTATGGCATTCGCAACATCTTGTCTCGGGGGCTGCGTGGCGCAACGCCTTGGGATTACTGCCATCAGCCGGGGCCAAGCAGAGCCTGAGCTTTTTCAACCCTCTGCTGCTGGGGAGTGCTGCGCTCTGTTTTGCTTCGGCGCTTATCTGCTTCTTTGCCTACAACTGGGCCGCTTTACCGCGCATGGGCAAGTTGGCGTTATTGGAAACCGGCTTGCTGGGCTGTTTGTTGCTGGCCTTTGCGTTGAGCCGATGGCTAAAGCCACCCCTTGCCGACAAGGCACAAGGCGCTTTGCCCTGGCTCCTGTTTGTGGCCTGTGTGTTTATCGGCGTCTTGCTGGCCTTTATCGGCCAGAGCTATCAGCAAGGGGCTGACAACTGGCAGTTGTTTGCCGTGTGGGCACTGCTTATTCTGCCCTGGGTGGTATTTCTGAAACTGGAAGCCGGTTATCTGCTGCTTATCTTGCTGTTGAACCTGGCCCTGTGCTTGTTACTGCAGATAACCTCATTGCCGTTTGCAGACCTGTTTAGCTTGCTGGGGGATGACAGGCTCGCCATCCCTTGGTCACTGTTTGCGCTTAATTGGCTGCTGCATCAATGCCTGCTTCGTTTTGCGCTGACAGACAAGCACGGCATCCCCCTCAGCGAGGTAACAAGCGGGCTGCTGAGTTGGGGCTTTTTGTTGTTGGCGAGTTGTTGGACGCTGTTCGACTCCTTGAGCGCACAGCAGTTTATTGCCGTCGTTCTCTACGGGGTTGTTGCCGCAGCGCTGATACGAGGCTATCACACAAGGCGTAAACTCTACGGCATGGCGCTCGGGCTTTTCGGCACGGCAGCGCTGTTTGATCTCTGGTTGCTGCGCTTGCTGTCTGAAGTGTTTGACGGTGATGCCGTGGTACTGTTGTTTGCCCTGATGACGCTTTGTGTGCTGCTCAGTGCCTCAGTCGCCGCCTTGCTGCTAAAGCGCTTGCAGGCTGACTATCTGGCCGCTGCACCAGAGCAACAGACCCAAAAACACAAAGATACGACTACCGACACAGAGCCCAGTGAGGATGAGCAAATCGTCCCTAATGCGGGCAGCCTTTTCTGGCAACGGCTGCAGCAGGCAGGCATTGTCTCGGGGGATGTGACACAAGAGATACCAGAGTTACAAAGTCCCTGGTATCTCAAGGCGATGCTTATCCTGTTTGGCTGGTTAGCCGGGATCTGTTTGCTGGGTTTCATCGGCACCAGCCTGGCGTTATTGTTGGACGATATTCAGCCTGGGTTGCTGCTGAGCCTGGCGCTGGCGGCATCTGCAGTGGCCTTTGGTTTGAGCCGAGGTCAAAGTGGACTGTTTATCTCTCAGTTTGCCTTGAGCTTTGCCGTGGCCGCCTTGGTGCTCTATGGCATCGCCTTTGATGAGCTGCTGTTTGAGGTGGCTTCCTGGCGCTGGTGGTTGATGCTGGCTCTGGCGGCCTCGCTTCACTGGTATCTGCTGCCAGCTTATTTGACCCGGTCCAGTTGCGCGCTGCTGGCATTATTGGCCTTGATTGCGCTGCTGCAGACTCTTTCATTATTACCCTTGGTGACGCCGGCACTGCTACTGGGCTTTGTGCTGCTTTGGCGCCATGAGGCCGACTGGGGTAAGGCGCCGCTTCGCTGGCGCTCCCTTGCCATGGCCATGACCTTGGCGCTGCTCTTTTGTCAGACGCCGCAATTGGTTTGGCTGGAAGGTGTCTGGGAGTTAAAGGATCCCGGCGTGAGCCCCGCTATGTTGCAGGGCGCGCAATGGTTACTTGAAGCTTTGCTGCTGTGGCAACTTTGGCGTTTTTTCGGCAGTCGAATGAACGCAATCCGGCATCAATTGGATGGGCGTTCGCAGATGCTGTTGCTACTGGGACTGCTGTCGGCCTTGGTTTGGTTTTGGTGGATCCCCGGGCTTATCGCCGGCGCGTTGGTGGCGGTTTTCGGCTTTGTGCTGGCCGAGCGCTTGCTGCTCTGGCTCGGGGTCCTGGCTATGCCGGTTTACTGCGGTTATTACTATTACTCGTTGCAGCAAACCTTGTTGGAAAAATCCTTGCTGCTGATGCTGCTTGGCGTGAGTCTGCTACTGCTCTGGTTTGCGCTCAAGCCTTTGAGTGACAGGCCTGAGTGGCTGGCGGCGCAGAATGGAGGAGAGCAGTAATGAAACCCAAATTGACGCCAAAAATCATGGGGTTGTGTCTCATATGGGGGCTGCTTTGTTTGCTGGTCATCAACATTTCCGTGTGGCAGAAAGAGCAACTCTGGCAGCACGGTGAGCCCATTTTGCTTGAGCTGGCCCCGGTGGATCCCCGCTCGCTGATGCAGGGGGATTATATGCAACTCGACTATAAATTGGCCCGGCAACTGGCCAATGAGCTGCGCGTAAAAGGGCAGTTTCAGGACAATATGCAGGGCTGGCTCAGAGTGAGTCTCGACGAGCAGCAGCGCGCCGCTTTTGTGGCGTTGGAGAGTGATCCAGAGGCTCCTTTGTTGCAGCAGCAAAGACGCTTGCCGTTTAAAGTCCGTCAGGGAGAAGTGCAACTGGCGAGCCAGGCTTTTTTCTTTGAAGAGGGCCAGGCCGAGCATTTCAGCCAGGGGCGTTATGGCGAGCTGAGATTGGGCGCTGACGGGGAGCTGATGTTGGTGGGCTTGCGTGACAGTCAACTTAAGCCTCTTTGAACCTAAGAGTGGTAAGGCTGTGTTCATTAGACCACTAGAGTGACTTAGGATTTTTTACTTTTTACTCCAAGCTAACTCCTTGATAAGACTAATTAACTAACACTAAAGTTTGATAAATATTTTACATATTGCAACCTGGCTGTAACTTGTGGCCTTTATAGTGGCTGCTTCTCCGGATGCGGAGATGTGGAAATAACATTACTTATTGATAAATAAGAAAATCACTATAATCAGGATATATTTCAGGGGTCAATATGTTAACCAAGGCAAGTCTGCTTGCCCTGGCCGTGGGCAGTATTGCTGCCCAGGCTCAGGCGAGCGAGCAAGTGATCATTTCCGAGTATGTTGAAGGTTCAGGCAATAACAAGGCCATCGAACTTTTTAACGCCGGCAGCCAAGCTGTCGATCTCAGCCAGTATCAACTGGATATCTTCTTCAATGGCAGTAGCAGCGCAGGCAGCAGCATTGCCCTGAGCGGCATGCTGGCCGTCGGTGGCACTCATGTATTGGCCGACAATGATGCCAACGCTGCAATCCTGGCATTGGCGCAGCAAACCAGCAGCGCCAGTTTCTTCAACGGTGATGATGCCCTGGTGCTGAGCCGTAATGGTAAGGTGGTCGACAGCCTGGGCCAGGTTGGAGTGGATCCCGGCTCCGAGTGGGGCAGCGGTGATGTTTCCACTCAAAACAATACGTTAAGGCGTAAGCTGGACAACTTGAGTGCGGATCTCGACCCCTTCGATGCGGTTGACCTCAGCGGTTGGGATGGTTTCGCCATCGATAATATCGACGACCTGGGGGCCTTTGGCGGTAATGCCGGCGAGCCGGGTGAACCGACAGATCCCGGTAATGGCGCCTTGGTTTGCGGCGATGCGGCTACACCCATTCATGCATTGCAGGGTAGCGGTGAGGCCAGTCCATTGGCAGGTGAAACCCTGGAAGTGGAAGCAATAGTCACCAGCAACCAGGAAGCGGGTCTTAAGGGATTGTTCCTGCAGATGGCCGATGCCGAAGCGGATGCCGATCCTTTGACCTCGGAAGGGGTGTTCCTGTACACAGGCAATAGCGCCAGTGGCTATCAGGCCGGCGACCGAATTCGAGTGCGGGCTCAGGTCACTGAATATCAAGGCCTGACTGAACTGACCAATGTCAGTGCCAAGGCCTTGTGTGCCACATCGCAACCTCTGCCGAGTGCAGCCAGAGTGAGCCTGCCGGTTAATGACAGCAGTGCACTTGAAGCCTTCGAAGGCATGTTGGTCAGCTTTGAGCAGCATCTTACGGTAAACGAAGTCTACAACCTTGGCCGTTATGGTGAGGTGTTGCTGGGTTCTAGCCGTCACTTTATCGGTACTCAGGTGGCCAATCCCGGCGCCGATGCCTTGGCGGTCACGGCAGCCAATGCCCTGGATTCCATAGTGCTTGACGATGGCCTGACGGCACAAAACCCGGATCCTGTTATCTATCCGGCCCCGGGTCTGAGCGCCGCTAACCCGCTCAGAGTCGGTGATACTGTCACAAACCTCACCGCGGTGATGCATTACGGCTTTGGCATTTACCGTTTGATGCCGGTCGATACCGTCAACTTTGTTGCCGCCAATCCCAGAGCGTCCGAGCCTGAGTTGAATCGCCTCGATGCCTTGACAGTTGCCAGTTTCAACGTGCTCAACTATTTCAACGGCGATGGCCAGGGCGGCGGTTTCCCCACGTCCCGTGGCGCCGATACTCAAGAGGAATTTGAGCGCCAACGAGCCAAGATAATCGCGGCGATGAAAACCATTAACGCCGATGTCTTCGGTTTGATGGAAATCGAGAACGATGGTTTCGGCAGTAACTCGGCAATTGCCGATCTGGCCCGCGGTCTCAACGACGCCATTGGCACTGACAGCTATCGCTATCTGGCGCCACAGGTTAATCGTATTGGCAACGATGAGATCAGCGTCGGTATTTTGTATCGTCAGGACAGAGTCACCCCGGAAGGGGTAGCTGCGATTCTGGACAGCAGCAATTCGGCGCTGGATGACAATGGTCAGGTGTTGTTCAACGATGGCAAGAACCGTCCCATGCTGACCCAGAAGTTTAGCGTCAACGACAGTGAGGATAGCTTTGTGGTGGCGGTCAACCACCTCAAGTCCAAGGGCAGTGATTGTAATGCGCTGGGCGATCCCGACATGAACGACGGCCAGGGTAACTGTAATCTGACCCGAACCCGCGCAGCCATGGCGATAGGCCAGTTCCTGCAGGCAGAATATCAGGATGACAAGGTGCTGGTGATAGGGGATCTCAATGCCTACGCCAAGGAAGATCCACTGACAACCCTGGCCAATGCCGGTTACGCCGAGCTGTTTGGCGAGCTTGGTAAGCCTTCAGCATACTCCTATGTGTTCTCCGGTGAGTCGGGACAGCTAGATCATGCACTGGCCAATGAAGCCATGCTGGCCAATGTTCGTGATGTGACCGATTGGCATATCAATACTGATGAACCCAGGGTGCTGGACTATAACACTGAGTTCAAGACGCCGGAGCAACTGCAAAGTTTCTACAGCAACGATGCCTTCCGCTCATCGGATCACGACCCTGTGATCATCGCTCTGGACTTTGCCGCGGCCAATCAGGCACCGGTTGCCGAGTTCTCAGTGCAGCAAAATGGTGCCGCAGTGGCGCTTTCTAGCACTTCGAGTGATAGCGACGGTGAGTTGGTGAGCCTGGAGTGGGATCTGGGTGATGGCACTCAAGCCTTTGGCGAGCAAGTGAGCCATGAATACCAGCAAAGCGGTGTCTACCTCATCACTCTGACCGTGACTGACGACAAAGGTGCCCAGCACAGTGTCAGCCGTGAGGTAACCGTTGAGATAGCCCCTGAGCCGACCGAGCCTGTGGCGGTTATCCGTCATCTGGATCTCTGGCTGCTGCAGGTGTTTATCTCCGAGAGCTATGATCCTGACGGTTATATCAAAAAGCAACAGTGGCGCTTCAACGATGGGCGTAGATTCAACGGCCCGGTTGCCATGCGTATTGGCGGTCGTGCCAATGAAGTGACCTTGACCGTGACCGACAATGATAAGCAAAAGGCCAGCACCAGCCTTAGCTTCTAACCGCTTAAGACGAAAAACGCCCGCTGCAGCGCAACGTAGTTCACTTAAGCGGAGCTGCCTTGTGATTAACAGGATATCGGGTCTTTGATATTTTTACCGCCCTAGGCCGATTTGGCTTAGGGC